>CAYQBQ010000044.1:0-8278 GCA_964415805.1 uncultured Clostridium sp. | reverse complement strand
AGCTTGAAAAAGGAAAGGCTACCGACGGAATCGACGAGCTGATTGTTAAGGTAGGAAAAGCACCGACGCGGAGTATGAAGGTGATTACACGAGATGACACAGCAAGATAGCGGCAGAAAATCTGTAATCATCCTTTCCGCAATAGGCGTACTTCCTGTCGTGTGGATTGCTTTAATAATCGCTCCCTTTGTCAGCGGAGGAGTTGAGAGTATTATGAAAGGCTTGCCGAAAGCCTTTGAACAACCGTTTAATATACAGTTTTGCGAGGACAGCTTAAAAACTGTCCTCGTTTTACTTCTGTGTTATGGCTTTGGTATTGCTATTTACTTTTCCACACTCCGTAACTACCGCAAGGGCGAAGAACACGGCTCGGCTAAATGGGGTTCGGCTTCAAAGGTAAACCATAAATACAAACAACGTCCCGCCTCTAATAATAAACTTCTGACGCAGAATGTTTGTATAGGTATGAACACAAAGAAACACCGCCGTAATCTCAACACAATAGTTGTCGGCGGTTCAGGCGCGGGTAAAACACGCTTTTACTGTAAGCCTAATTTAATGCAGGCAAATACTTCCTTTGTCGTTCTCGATCCGAAGGGAGAAATGCTGCGTGATACGGGTAATCTTCTGTTGTCCAAAGGCTACGAGTTAAAGGTGCTTGACCTTCTGCATATGGAAAAGAGCCATTGTTACAACCCCTTCGTATATATCCGTAACGATGACGAGGCTCAGAAGCTCGTTACTAACCTGTTTAAAGCTACCACGCCGAAGGACGCTCAGAGTAACGATCCGTTTTGGGAGGATACGGCGAAAATGCTTTTAATGGCATTGGTACTTTACCTTTATCACGAGGCTCCCATTGAGGAACAAAACTTCGGTATGATTATGGAAATGCTCAGAGCCGCAAATATTGAGGGTGATGATGTCAGCATACCGTCAGCTTTAGATGTTCTGTTTGACCAGCTTCGTTATGACGCTCCCGACCATATAGCTGTGCGCTATTACGATATGTACCACAAGGGAGCCGCTAAGACGTTACAGTCAATTCAGATTACGCTCGCTTCACACCTCGATAAATTCCTGCTTGACAGCGTATCGGCTCTTACTAATACTGACGAGCTTGAGTTGAACTTACTCGGCGAACGCAAGACAGCGTTATTCGCTATCATCCCGGACACAGACACGAGCTTTAATTTTCTTGTATCAATGCTTTACACACAGCTCTTTCAACAGTTACTCGGTACTGCTGACGATGTGTACAAGGGTGAGTTGCCCGTGCCTGTTCACTTTCTTATGGATGAATTCGCTAACGTTTCCTTACCCGATGATTTTGAGAACAAGTTGGCGACTATGCGTTCCCGCGGAGTTTTCGTCAGTATTATTCTGCAAAACTTGGCTCAAATTAAAGCCCTGTTTGAAAAGCAATGGGAAAGCATAAAGGGTAACTGTGATCAATTCCTTTATCTCGGAGGTAACGAACAGAGTACGCACGAAGCGGTATCAAAGGAGCTTGGAAAAGCGACGATTGATATTAACACCTACGGCAGAAGCACAGGCAGAAACGGTAACTATTCAACAAACTATCAGCTTTCGGGCAGAGAGCTTATGTTTCCCGATGAGGTACGCTTGCTTGACAATCAGTACGCTATTCTCTTTATCCGGGGCGAGCGTCCCATAATGGATTTCAAGTACGATATTCTGAAACACCCTAACGTAGCTCTTTCAGCCGACGGCAAGGGTAAAATCTACGAACACGGAAATGTTCGTGATGACATAGCCTCCGTCGCTTATCGTTTTGTATATGACGATAACGATGAAGAAGGTAAAGCGGACTATCCCGAAACTACCTATGAGCTTATGTCCGAAGAAGATTTACAAACACTATTTGAACTTATTTAGGAGGAATTTTATATGATAATCAAAAACAAAAACACAAAACGCCTTCCCGTCAGAGGAAAGGCAAAAAAAGCTTTCAGCATTTACTGCGCCGCTATTATAGCGGTAGTGCTTTCAGCCTGTTTATCGGTAACTGTTTTCGCGGCGGGAAGCAATCAGGCTTTAACCGCTGTAAACAATTTATCCACATTCATTTTCGGACTTATCAGGGCAATCGGACTTATCCTTTTGGGCTTTGGTATTGTTCAGGTAGGTTTATCGCTCAAGAGCCACGATCCGTCGCAGAGAGCCAACGGCTTTCTTACCGTCGCGGGCGGCGTAGTAATCACCTTCGCTAAAGAAATCTTAAACCTTGTCACAGGCTCTTAAATCTAACAGGGAGCGTAGTTTTTGTCTGCGCTCCCTAACCTTGAAAGGAGGAAACCTATGTCAGACAACTGGGTTGTACAGAACTTGCAAAACGCTCTCGACACTTGGAACGATGTTCTGACAACGATATGGAGCTTGCTCACTACCTCGCCTAAAAACTTCAAGGGCGGCGGAATATGGAAAGCGATAGTAAACATAAACGACGGCTTGCAGGCTGTCGGACTTGCTTTACTTGTACTGTTTTTCTTGGCGGGTATGGTAAAGACCTGCGGCAGCTTTGCCGAGATAAAGAAACCCGAACACGCTGTAAAGCTGTTTGTGCGCTTTATTCTCGCTAAGGCGGTTATCACAAACGGTATGGAGCTTATGACTACTCTGTTTTCCATTATTCAGGGTGCTATAACCACAATAATTAATTCATCGGGTTTAGGTGTAGCCGACCAGACGAAACTTCCTAAAACGCTTATAAAGACAATCGAGGACTGCGGCTTTTTCGAGAGTATTCCATTATGGGCAGTTACCCTGATAGGAGGTCTGTTCGTTACGGTATTATCCTTGATTATGATAATGACCGTTTACGGAAGATTCTTTAAGCTCTATATGTACACAGCTATTGCTCCAATTCCGTTATCGACCTTTGCGGGTGAACCTACGCAGCACGTCGGAAAGAGCTTTATAAAGAGCTATTGTGCTGTTTGCCTTGAAGGAGCGATTATTGTTCTCGCCTGCGTTATCTTCTCGCTGTTCGCGGGCTCACCGCCACAGGTGGACACGGACGCGGCGGCGGTCACACAGGTATGGGCATATATCGGAGAGCTTATCTTCAATATGCTTGTATTAGTCGGCACAATAAAGATGTCGGAACGTATCGTCAGAGAAATGATGGGACTATAAAGAAAGGATGATTATATGGAAGTAAAAATAAATAAAGAAATACGGGAATACTCCGAAGCGGTATTTTTCGGACTTACCCTGCGGCAATGTATATTTTCAGCACTTGCCGTAGGAGTTGCCGTCGGAGTATTCTTTTTGCTAAAGCCTGTTTTGGGTACGGAGGTCGTTTCTTGGCTTTGCATTATCTGCGCCGCTCCCTTTGCGGCTCTTGGCTTTATCAAGTACAACGGTATGACTTTGGAAAAGTTTATCGTAGCCTTTGTCAAATCCGAAATACTTACTCCTAAAAAGTTAGTCTACAAGGCTGACAATACCTACTATAACCTGATGAAGCCCGAAATTGATAAAAAGATAAAGGAGGAATACAAAAGATGAAAACTCTGCGGGAGCTTTTCAAAAGAGATAAAGAGAAATTCAAAATCCCGAAATGCGCGCAGGACGTTATTCCTGTTCATACTGTCTATGATGACGGCATATTTAAGGTCGGTAAGGATATGTACTCAAAATCATTCAGCTTTACCGATATTAACTACGCAGTAGCGGACGATGAAGAAAGAAGGACTATGTTCCTCTCATATTCAAGTATTCTCAACTCCTTTGACAGCGCGGCTACAACAAAGATAACCGTCAACAACAGACGTATCAACCGCGATGACGTTGAAAAGCGTATACTTATTCCTCTGCGTAACGACTATCACGATATTTACCGCGTGGAGTACAACGATATGATTACGGACAAAATAACGGGCAGTAATTCTATGATTCAGGATAAGTACGTTACTATTACTATCTGTAAAAACAATATCAAAGAAGCCCGTAAATATTTTGCCCGCGTCGGAGCGGAGCTTTCCGCTAAATTTGCGAAGCTCGGCAGTAAATTCGTAGAGCTTGACGCGTCTGAGCGACTTCGTATCGCTCATGACTTCTTTAACGCGGGACACGAGAGCGACTTCCACTTTGACATTAAATCCTCACGCAAGAAAGGTCACAGCTTTAAGGACAGCATATGTCCCGATTCCTTTGAGTTTGAGAGCGATTATTTCAAAATCGGAGAACGCTACGGCAGAGTTTTATTCCTGCGTGAATACGCAAACTACGTCAAGGACGATATGGTCGCAAAGCTCACAGAGCTTAACAGCAATCTTATGATGTCTATTGACGTTATCCCCGTACCTACCGATGAAGCTGTCAGAGAAGCTGAGAACAGATTACTCGGCGTTGAAACAAATATCACGAATTGGCAAAGACGGCAGAATACAAACAACAACTACTCTGCGGAAGTGCCTTACGAAATGGAACAACAGCGTAAGGAAATGCGTGAAATGCTTGATGACCTGACAGAACGCGACCAGAGAATGATGTTTGCGGTAATTACTCTTGTGCATACGGCTGATACAAAAGAACAGCTCGACAGCGATACGGAAGCTATCCTCACAACAGCCCGTGCGAGTATGTGTCAGTTTGCGACTCTGCGTTATCAGCAGATGGACGGCTTAAAAACCGCTATGCCTTTCGGCGTTAGAAAGATTGACAGCTTGCGTACTCTTATTTCCGAATCCTTATCTGTCTTTATTCCGTTCAGAGTACAGGATGTATTCCACGACAACGGACAGTATTTCGGAGTTAATGTCATATCCAAAAACCTTATTCTCGCTAACAGGCGTGAGCTTCTCAACGGAAACGAGGTTGTTCTCGGCGTATCCGGCGGCGGTAAATCCTTTACGGCTAAATTTGATATTTTCTTTCAGTTTCTGTCCTCGGACGCTGATATTCTTATCATTGATCCTGAACGTGAGTACGGCCCGCTGACGCGAGCACTCGGCGGAGAGGTTATCAACATTTCCGCAAACTCTCAAAATCACATTAACGCTATGGATATTAACAAGGAATACGGCGAGGGCGCTGATCCTGTTATCGAGAAAGCCGACTTTATTATGTCGCTGTGCGAACAGTTTACCGAGCTTAACGCCACCACACGCTCCCTTATTGACCGTTGCGTTAAGATTGTGTACAGAGATTATCAGCAGAGAGGATACACAGGAACAGTACCAACACTCAGCGATTTGCGGGCAGAGCTGCTTCGTCAGCCTGAACCCGAAGCAAGAGATATTGCCCTTGCTATTGAGCTGTTCTCCAACGGCTCCTTTGACACCTTCGCAAAGCAGACAAATGTTGACACAGATAACCGTCTTGTATGCTACGATATACTTGACCTCGGTACTCAACTTACGAGAATAGGTATGCTTGTTGTTCTTGATAACATTCTCAACAGAATTACCCGCAACAGAGCAAAAGGACGCACCACCTACATCTTTATTGATGAAATCTATCTTATGTTCCTGCACGAATATTCCGCGGAGTTTCTCTACAAGCTATGGAAGCGTGTCCGTAAGTACGGAGCTTTTGCTATCGGTATCACACAGAACGTAGGCGATTTGTTACAGAGCCATACCGCCCGTACTATGATCGCGAACTCTGAATTTGTTATTATGCTCAATCAGGCTAAAGAAGACCGCGACCAACTCGCTCAGCTTCTTAACATTTCAAATGAGCAGATACAATACGTTACCGACGTTCCCGCGGGACAAGGCTTAATGAAAATCGGCAGCTCTGTTGTGCCTTTCGTAAACAAATTCCCGACAAACACCAAGATGTACAAGCTGATGTCCACAAAACCGGGTGAAAATCAATAAAAAGTTTTTCGGGTTATAATCGCAAAACTATTGATATTTTTTGAGTTTTGCGATATACTATATACATATGGAGGTGTTTGATATGATTTACAGACCGAAATATGTAGAAAAAATAATGGCGTATGTTGATTTACCCTTTGTAAAAATCCTCACAGGAGTTCGCCGTTGCGGTAAATCCACAATACTCAAAATGATAATTGAAAAGCTTAAAACCGAGAGAAACATTCGCGAACAGCGAATTTTAAGCTATCGTTTCGATTCAATGCTTTATGAGGATATGACCGCTAAAGAAATGTATAATGACATCGTAAGCAAGCTGTCCGATTCAAGGACTTACATTTTTCTCGATGAAGTGCAGGAAATTGACGGATGGGAACGTGTAGTGAATTCACTTGCTTCTGATTATGATGTTGATATTTTCGTTACAGGTTCAAACTCACGAATGATGTCCTCGGAGATTTCTACCTATCTGACGGGAAGATATGTCAGCTTTAGAATTTATACATTGTCGTTTGAGGAATACTTGGATTTTACATCAAGCTATCGCAGGTTGGAGAATCCTAAAACAGAACTTCAAAGATACATCAGGCTCGGCGGTTTTCCCGCTACGCACACTCAGGATATTCCGGATGATGAGATATATACGATAGTTAGGGATATTTATAACTCAACTATCTTTTCCGATATTGTAAAGCGCAATCAGGTAAGAAAGGTTGATCAGCTTGAACGTATTGTTAAATTCACCTTTAATAACGTAGGCAACAGCTTTTCCGCAAAGTCGATTTCAGATTATCTGAAAGCCGAAAAAAGAAAGATTGATAATGAAACTGTTTACAGTTATCTTGAAAAGCTTGAAAAGGCATACATCCTGCATCGCTGCTCCCGTTTTGACATTCAGGGCAAAGAACTTTTAAAAACACAGGAGAAGTTCTACCTTGCCGATACAGCGTTTCGATACAGCGTTTTGGGATACAACTCCGATACCGTCGCTTCAAGTCTTGAAAACGTAGTATATCTTGAATTATGCCGCAGAGGATATACGGTAAACGTCGGGAAGCTCGGAACTGGTGAAATTGACTTTATTGCGACCAGACAGAATGAAAAGCTTTATGTTCAGGTCACACAGGAGATAAACTCCGAGAAAACCGAAAAACGCGAATATGAACGATTGCTTGAAATACGCGACAATTATCCTAAATATGTTCTGACAGCAAACGATTTTGCGGGAGGAAATTACGAAGGCGTTAGAACAATGCATATTGCGGATTTCTTATTAAACAATGATTTGTAAACCTAAAAACAATTAATTATGGGACAACTATCGTCAGGTAGCTGTCCCATTTCAGTTGAAAGGAAAGATATGAAAAGAATAATATTTATCATAATTGCTATGGTACTTGTCGCGCTTATTGCGACAAGTGCCTATTTTATACTCTCACATCACTTTGAAGCAAAGAGAGCTACCGATTTATACAATCACCTTGTTTCTATCGTGGAACAGCCGACAGAAAACGAAACTACAGCACCCGATACCCATAATAAAAAGCCAAGAGGTATTAAGCCTATTCTTTTGAACTCGCAGGCTAATTCAGGCTACCGAAAGCTAAACGTCAAAAACAGCGATATGGTAGGTTGGGTAAAGATTAACGGTACTCGCATTAACTATCCTGTAATGCACACTCCGAACAAGCCCGATTTCTACCTATACAGAGCCTTTGACAAAAGCTACTCCATTTACGGATGTCCCTATCTTCAAGATAATTGCGACCTTAATCGTCCGTCAGATAACTTCATAATCTACGGTCATCATATGAACGACGGCTCTATGTTCTCCGACCTTGTGAAATACGCAAGCAAGGATTTTTACAACAGGCACAAGAATATTCATTTTGATACGCTTAATCAAAAGAACGATTACGAGGTCATAGCCGCTTTTTCTACATCTGTAGATGAAGGTAAAGGATTTCGTTATTACGATTTTGTAAACGCTTACGGATCGGAGGACTATGACAGCTTTATCAAAAGAGTTAAAAAGCTGTCCTTTGACGATACAGTCAAAACCGCCGAGTTTGGCGAAAAGCTCTTAACTCTCTCTACCTGTGAATACACTCACAACAACGGAAGAATGGTAGTTGTAGCAAAGCTAATCAGGAGGTAGTTTATGGCTGATATTAAGACGAGAGAAAAAGCGGCGGGAACAATCAAAACACTTGACCGGGCGAAAGCAGGCACAAGGCGAATTAAGAACGCTACCGTTCATTCAAAGGAAACCGCCGAAAAATCTGTTGATACTCCCGAAAACTCCCCTGAAGAATACGCTACCGATAAAGTATCTCAAAAGACAAAAAGCGCGGCTGATACGGCTATCAGACAGTTTGACAAACAAGGCAGAAAGAGCATTGACCGTACACGACATAATGTTCAGA
>CAYQBQ010000043.1:0-8639 GCA_964415805.1 uncultured Clostridium sp. | reverse complement strand
AGTAACAGGAGCAGCAGGATTTATAGGAGCCAACTTTGCAGAATATTTTGTAAATAAACACCCAGATTATAAAGTAATAGTATTAGATAAATTAACATATGCTGGAAATTTAGATAACTTGAAAAAAGTAATGGATAAAATAACATTTGTACAAGGAGATATATGTGATTTTGATTTTGTATTAGATTTATTCAAAAAATATGATATAAATGGTGTAATTCACTTTGCTGCTGAATCACATGTTGACAATAGTATTAAAAATCCATTTGTATTTACACACACAAATGTAATAGGAACACATACTTTATTAGAAGCAGCTAAACAAGTATGGGGAGAGGGTAGTCCAAATAAATTTGTACACATTTCAACTGATGAAGTTTACGGTTCACTAAAAGAAGATGGATATTTTACTGAAACATCTCCAATAAAACCAAGCAGTCCATATTCAGCTTCAAAAGCAAGTTCAGATTTAATTGCATTAGCATATAAAGAAACATTTAAAATGAATGTAAATGTAACAAACTGTTCAAATAACTATGGACCATACCAACATAATGAAAAATTAATTCCTCATATGATTAAATTAGCTTTAAATGATGAAAAATTACCAGTTTATGGTGAAGGATTAAACATTAGAGATTGGTTATATGTAGAAGACCACTGTGAAGCAATAGATTTAGTATTCCACAATGGTGTTTCTGGAGAAAGATATAATATTGGTGGACACAATGAAAGAAGAAATATTGAAATTGTAAAATTAATATTACAAAGATTAGGTAAATCAGAAGATTTAATTGAACATGTTGCTGATAGAAAAGGACATGATTATAGATATGCTATTGATCCAACTAAAATTAAAAATGAACTTGGTTGGTATCCAAAAACAAAATTTGAAGATGGTATTGTTAAAACTATTGATTGGTATTTAGCAAACCCTGAATGGTTAAAATAATTTAAATAAGGATAAAATAACATGAATGGTATAGACAAAAAAATATTTGAAGAATATTTTTATTATGGTATTGACAATATACATGAGTTATTAGAAGGCATTGTATATTTTGCGACCAAAGACATGCATAAGATGTATTCTAGTTTATCGGAACAGTACAAAGTCCCAAATGGTGTACAATTGTCACGGATAAAAAAAATTGCTTATAAATATGGTATACAGTATTATAGGTTTATTGAATTAAATCAAAAGACTAATAAATTTGTTAGTTATAAAACTGAAGATGAACTACAAAATGTAAAAAAAGAAATAGATGAAACAATAAATACAGCCATAGATGAAAAAGCTTTAATGGAATATAATATTGGATATTATTATTCTCCTGAAGAAGAAAGTAAGTTTTCATCAAGTTATCAGAAAGGTAATCAAATTAGAAAATATTGGACGACTGAAATTGTGGAGCAATTGGAACAACTTTCAATACAGGAAAAAGAAAATCCGATAGAATATTATAAAACATGGGTTGATGTCAGATTAAAAACTGCTGAATCAAGGAAACAAAAAAATGATTCTGAAATTAAATTAATTCAATCTGTAAAAAGACAGCTTGATGAAAGAATAAAAAAATATGAATGTTCAAAAGAAGAGAATGATTTAACTAAAGAATAAATAATATAAAACAAAAGAAAAGGAAATTTTAAATATGAAAATAGCTAAAACCCTTGTGGGAGTATACACACACACACACACACGTAATTTAATAAAAATAAATATGAGCTACACTTTAACAAAAAGTGCAGTGGTTTTAGCTAATAAAAATATAGATAATAATGTAAAAGATAGTTTTAGAAAATGTGCATAGTCACATTTTTTAGAGCTATCTTTTTGCTATTAAAAAGTATTAATTAAAAAATATAATATATGTTGAATATACTTAAAAGTATTAAAAACGGAAAGGAATTAAAGATGAAGTTTAATTTTAAAGAAAATAAGGAGAAAGGGATAACACTGTTAGCCTTAGTAATAACAATTATTATATTATTGATATTGGCAAGTATTGCCATAGGAATGCTAGGATCAGAAAATGGTTTATTTACAAAAATAATAAAAGCTAAAGAAGTACATATAAAAGCAGAAATGAAAGAACAGTTAATTTTATTAGTACAAGATTTACAAGTAGAAAAATTAGGAAGAGCGACGTTAGATGACATAACACAGGAATGGTTAAATAGTAAAATAGGAACATATAGTCCAAATTTAATAGAAGATGCGTCTGTAAATGGTAAAATAGTAGTAATGACTAAAGATGGAGTAACAGGAAAATTTTTAATAGATCAGGATTTAAGTATAACAGAGATAGAATATAATAAAACAAATATAGAATTTTCATATGATACAATAAAAATAGTAGATACTAATAAAGTACAATTATTAATACATGTAAGGGAAAGAATAAATGGATTAACAAAAGTAGAATTTCCCGACCAGGAACCGTTTATAGCAAATGGAACGAAAGACGAAAAACAAATAAATTATGAAGTAGAATTAGGAAAAGAATATAAAATTACAATAACATCAGAAGACGGGAATAAAGAAGAAAAAATAATAAAAATAGATAATTATTATTATAAAATAACAAAAACATTAGGAGACAAGGTAATAATAGATAATAATGCAATAAAAGTAGTATATAATAAAGAATATCAAGCAAATATAACAGCAGAAGAAAACTATGTAATAACAGGATTAATAGTTACTATGGGAGGACAAACAGTGACAACAGATGAGAATAATATTGTAGATATAGCAACTGGAAAAATATACATAAAAGAAGTAATAGGAGATATTGAAATAATTGTAACATCAAAAAAGAATGAGATTGAAATAACAGAAGAAATAATTAATGAAAGTACAGCTTTTGGTGGAACAAATACTGAGAAAGCATCAATATTATTGGGAACAAAATTATATATAAAATTAAAGGCTAATGTTGAAATGGGAAAAATAACAGAAATAAATCCACCTGTACCATATCAAGTAAACCAAAATGGAATTTATAAATTTACTATAAAGGCAGAATATAATGGAAAAAATATTGAAATAGAAAAAAATATAATTGTAAACCAATATATAAGTGAAGAGGTAACTGGATATGTAAAATATGATGCCGGAGAATGGACACAAAAACAAATAGAGGAATTAGGGAATTTATATAATATTAATAAAGAACATACGGTAAGTAATGATAAAGTATTTACATTTGGAGGATTTACTTATAAAATGGATAAAAATGAAAATATAAATCCAGAATCTAATACAAGTGGTGTAATAACAAATAGAAATGATAGTATTAATCCAGAGGAAGGACATGGAATACCATCAGAAAGTGGATGGAAAGTATTTTCTAGTTGTAGAGTTGGGGATAAAATTTATGTGTCTAAATTAATACATGCAGGAAGTCCAGAAAATTTTGTATGTGTTTATGGAAGTGCAAATGCAACAATTGCTGAGTATATTTTATCAAGTGGAGATAGGAATTTAAGTAACAGTATATATCAAGCAAGGAGTTGGGATATGTATAAAGACCAAAAACAGCTTGATTTAATAGAAAAAGTATGTATCACAAAATATGAAATAGCGCATAGAATATCACAAGCTGAAAAAAGAAAAACAGGAAGTACATATTGGCTATTGACAAATGGAGAGACTTCTACATATCAAACAATATTAAGTGATGGGAGTTTTGATTATTTTAGAAGTGGTCATTGTTTTGGAATTCGACCAGTAATAACATTAAAAGATAAAGTGTATATAACAAAAGGAGATGGAACTAAAGAAGACCCGTATGTACTTGCACTAGAACAATAAGAAGTAAATTTATTGAATAATTTCATGTAGTCTATTTATATAATTATCCCCCAGTATAACTGGGGGATTACTCTAAAGTTATTAAGAAAACTCCTGTTTAATCCAGGAGTTTTTTCATAAACTTATTAATTATAAAAAATATAAAAAAATAAACAAAAGTAAATAAAACAATATTAGCTATCAAATTAAACAACAAATTTATAAAATTAAATCTAAAAATGCATATCACAAAATATGAAATAAAGCTACAAACTAAAGGAATAAGAATCCAATCAATAAAATTAAGTTTCAACTTAGAATATTTAACCATCTGAAAAAGACTAACACTAAAATTCAATAATTCACTAATAAAAATAGAAACTATATAACCATCAATACCCATTACAGGAAGTAAAAAATAAATAAAACAAGTAGTAACACTTAAATCCAAAATATTACAACACATAACACCAAATTGTTTATTTAACCCTTTTAATATACAATCAATAATGTTATCCATATACATAAAAAATATTAAAGGTGCAAATATTTTAAAATAAAATCCAGTTTCTAAATTATTATAAATAGCCAATCCCAATTCATTTGAAAAAAATAAAAAAATGCTACATATACAAACAGAAAAAGCACATGTGATTTTAAAAATTTTATTACTAATATAATTAATAGCCTTATAATTTTTTTGAGCAACATATGTTGAAAATTCTGGAATTAAAAGCATACTATAAGAATTTATCAAAACAGTAGGAAAAACAATAACAGGCAAAACCATCCCATTTATAATTCCATATTTAGAAAGAGCACTATTACAAGAAAGACCAGATTTTTCAAGTTGTGTTGGAATAATCAACTGTTTTAAAGTTGAAAGACCTGAACGTATGTAAGAAGTGACCGCTACTGGAAGAGCAATTTTTAATATATTTAATCTTTGACCAAACGAACGAACGTCATTTAATTTTTTAAATCTAATATCAATAATATACAATATAAAAATCAAAGTAAAAGAACATATCTCAGAAATTACATCAGCTAAAATTAATGCAATGCAAATATATTCTACACCTTTTGAAATATTAATTTTTAGCAATATAACAGTTGCAATCATTTTAATAGTAAATTCAAAAACTTGAGTTATAGCATTTTTATACGCTTTTCTAACAGAGGTAAAATAACTATTTATACAAGATGACATTGCTATAAACGGAAGACCAATCGCAATATAAAACAAAGGCTTTGAAGAAACCATATTATGCAAACATTTTTCTGTTATAAAATCAGAGAAAAGTAAAATTAATAAACCAGCAACTATTCCTAACAACAAACTGAAGAATATACATGTTCTTATAGCCTTAATGGCAATTCGATTCTTATTTACTGCAAACTTTTCGGAAACAATAACAGTTACAGCAATATTTAATCCAGATGTAGCAACTGTTATAAAAAACAAATATACAGCCATTACCAAGCTAAAAACTCCAACCGCTTCTGAACCAATCTGATTTGATATATATATATTAAAAACAAGTATAGCAAATCTCATTAACAGACTAGTAATAGTCAAAATTGAACCATTTATAAAAAACAACTTACTCTTTTTTCTCACAACTTTCACCTTTTTAAGAATATTATAAAATTAATAATTTATGAATAACATCACTTAAAAAACTGACCAATAAGACTAATGACATTTTAATCAAAATGATGTATTATAATAGAGATGATTAATATAGTCTAATCGTCTATTTTATTTTGTAGGAGATTATATATGAAAAAAGAAAAAAACGTAAAAGAATTTAATAATATTAAAGAAATAATTTACAATTCAGCAAATATATATGCTGATGATATTGCCTTTATAATAAAACATCAAGAAGGAAAAAATAAAACATACGAAAATATAACTTATAAATCACTTTTGGAGCAAATAAATTTCTTGGGTACTAAATTATTTGATATGGGATTAAAAAATAAAAGAATAGCCGTTTTAGGACGAAATAGATATGAATGGGTATTAGGTCATTTAACAAACTTATTAGGAGGAATAATATCAATACCTTTAGACAAAGATTTACAAATAGACGAATTAGAAAACTCATTAATAAGAAGTAAAGCAGACGCTATATACTTTGATGAAAAATATATAGAAAAAATAGAAGAAATAAAATCTAGAAATAATACAAACATAAAAAATTATATCTGTATGTTAAAACTAACAGGATATGATGACATTCATACATTAAAAGAAGAAGGAAAAAAGTTATTAGAAGAAGGAAATAAAGAATATATATCAACTAAAATAGATGAAAACGCAATGAACATATTATTATTTACATCAGGAACAACATCAAAATCGAAAGCTGTAATGTTATCACAAAAAAACATAGCATCAAACATATATGCAATATTAAAAGTTGAAGATATAAGAAGTACAGATTCAAACTTAGCATTTTTACCAATGCATCATATTTTTGGATCAACATGCTTAATAATGATGCTGGCATGTGGCGTAAAAACATCATTTCCAGACGGATTAAGATATGTATCCCAAAACTTAAAAGAATATGAAGTGTCTGTATTTGTTGGAGTACCATTATTAGTTGAAGCAATTTACAATAAAATAGTAAAAGAAATAGACAAACAAGGAAAAACAAAACTTATAAAAATGGCAATAAAAATAAGTAACTTTTTACTAAAATTCCATATTGATATTAGAAGGAAATTATTTAAACAAATAATAGACCAATTGGGAGGTAAAATGAGATTTGTAATTTCAGGTGGAGCTCCATTAGATCCAAAAGTACAAAAAGGCTTTATTGACCTTGGAATAGATATGGTACAAGGATATGGACTAACAGAAACATCGCCAGTTATTGCCGCAGAAAACAAATTTAAGGCTAGAAATGGTTCAATAGGTGTACCAATGGAAAATGTAACAATCGAAATTGTAAATAAAGATGAAAATAACATAGGAGAACTAAGAGTAAAAGGACCAAATGTAATGCTTGGCTATTATGAAAACGAAGAAGAAACAAACAAAGTTCTTAAAGATGGTTGGTTCCATACTGGTGATTTAGGATATATAGATAAAGATGGATTTATCTTTATAACAGGCAGAAAAAAGAATATGATTGTTCTTAAAAATGGTAAGAAAATCTTTCCAGAAGAAATAGAAACTTTAGTTAATAGAATAGATTTGGTAGAAGAATGTATGGTATTTGGTATGCCAGATGAAGTTGATAAAAATGATATTAAACTTTCTGTAAAAGTTGTATACAATAAAGAAGAAGTAAAACGACAATATGGAGACATCTCTTTTGACGAAATCAAAAATATTATTTGGGATAGAATTAAAAATGAAGTGAATACTACTGTTCCAAGATATAAACATATTATGAATATGATTTTAACTGATAAGGAACTTATAAAGACTACTACTAAAAAAGTTAAAAGAAATGAAGAACTAAAGGAAATTATGAGACATTAGGGACGGACAAATAATGTCTCAAGATTTTGTAGAATTTTGTCAAAAGTAGAGAAATAAAAACACACGATTTTTTCCAACTAAATAGAGAAAACTTCCGACATTTAAAAGAACTGGTATATCAAATCCAGTTCTTTATTTTTTAGTTATGAAAGATTTATTTTTTAAAGTAATATAGGCTGTATTTGTTTACCATCCAAAGCAAACTCAATAGTTTTAATAAGATAATCAAAATCAAAAACAACAGAACGTGGTTTAGTAATAGGATTATCTTGTCTAAAAGGAACAAAATAATAATTTTTTCTATTAAGTAAGGCTGCTATACTAGAAGCATTGCCGACTCAAAGCATTATTGGTAGAAGGAGCAATAACAACAGGCAAATTATTTCTTAAATGAGATTTAACAGCCATAGTTGCAGGTGTATCAACAATATCATTAGCTAACTTCGACATAGTATTACCAGAACAAGGAGCAACAACCATAATATCAGTCAAATGTTTTGGACCAATTGGTTCAGCACCTTGAATAGTATGAATAATTTTTTGTCCCGTAATTTCTTCAATTTCATTTATAAAATCTTCAGCTTTTCCAAATTTAGTATCCAAATTATATGCATTATAAGACATAATAGGAATAACTTCAGAACCCATTTTCACTAATTCTTTAATTTTAGGAATTGTTTTACTAAAGGTACAAAAAGAACCAGTTAAAACAAATCCTATTTTTTTATGTTCTAATTCCAAGATTGACAAAACCTCCTTTCTTTCGACATTTATATATTATATGAAAATTATATATTTTTTGTTGATAAAACTGTTCAATTTGTAATTAATATGATACAATCCAAACAATAAAACAAAAGAAAGGATGATAAATAATGGAAGAAAAATATAATTGGAAATTACAAGATATTTTTGAAAATGAGGAACAATTTAGAAAAGAAAAAAGTGAAACTTTAGAATTACTAAATAAAATAAAAGATCATCAAGGAAAACTTTGCGAGACATCAGATAATCTATATAACTGCTATAAACTATATGAACAAGCATTAGAAAAATTTGAGAAAGTATATGCATATGGAATGCTAACATATCATTTGGATATGTCAAATCAAGAAGGAATAAAACTATTTAAAGAAGTAGAAACATTAGGAACAGAATTCGGTGTATCAACATCTTTTATAACACCAGAAATAACATATGCGGATGAACAAACTGTTAAAAATTATATAAAAGAAGACAGATTTAAAGAGTATTATAGGGATATTAATGATATTTTGAAAGAGAAAAAACATATATTAAGTAAAGAGGAAGAAAAATTACTTGCGAACTATTCAGAAA
>CAYQBQ010000042.1:0-8778 GCA_964415805.1 uncultured Clostridium sp. | reverse complement strand
CATTGAACAAGTAAAAGCAAAAATTTTAAAGGAATTAGAAAAAGTTTTAAAATAAAAACATATAAAAGTTTTATACAAATAGAATATTTATTATGTATAAAACTTTTTTGATTAGAGGAAAATATGGATGAAATAATAATTATAAATAAACCAATAGGATGTACTTCACATGATATTGTATATAAAGTAAAAAAAATATTTAATGAAAAAGTTGGACATACTGGAACATTAGATCCAATGGCAGAAGGTGTATTGCCAATTTTAGTTGGAAAAGGTACATTACTTTCAAAGTATCTAATAAATCATAATAAAAAATATATAGTTGAATTACAACTTGGAACAAAAACAGATACAGCCGATAGTGAAGGAAAAATAGTTGAACAAAAAACAGTAAACGAAGAAAAAATATCAAAAGAGAATATTAAAAATATATTTAAATCATTTATTGGAATACAAGAGCAAATACCTCCAATGTATTCAGCTATAAAAGTAAATGGAAAAAAATTGTATGAATATGCACGAAAAGGGCAAGAGGTAGATATAAAACCAAGGCAAATAGAAATATTCAATATAAATTTAATCGAATATTCTGTAGAAAAAAAACAAATTAAATTTGAAGTTTTCTGTGGAAAAGGTACATACATAAGAAGTTTGTGTGAAGATATAGCACAAAAACTTGAAACAGTTGGTTATATGAAAAGTTTAAAAAGAATTCAAGTTGGAGATTTTAAGATAGAGGATAGTATTACAATTAATAAACTGGAAGAAAATATACAAGATAATAACTTTATAAAAAGTAAATTTATTTCAATAGAAAAATTATTTAATGAAAAAGCAAGTGTAAAATTGGATAACAAAAAAATGAAATTATTTCTAAATGGTGTTAGATTAACTCAAACATTAGATGATGGTATATATAGGATTTATAATGAAAATAATGTTTTTGTAGGAATCGGCGTTGTTGAAAAGCAATTATTAAAAAGAGATATAATTTTATAAAAAGAAACATAAATATTAAAACATTTCATATACTTAAATAAAAGTGTGTGAGGTGTTTTAATGTTTTATATAGAAAAAAATGACAAGCCTAATTGGCTAGAAAAAAAATTAAATTTAATTAGAATACAAGACAATACAATTATATTACCAATTACAAAAGAAACTGGAAACAAAAAAATAGAAAAATTAGCACAAAAAACGAGAGAAGTAATTCAAAAATATTCTAATAGTAAAAAAGTGATTTTGAGCAAAGAAATGCATAATGAACAAATATATTTAAATTATTTAAATACATATGGATTAGAAATTCAAGACGGAAGATGGTTATTTGAAATATTGTTGCCTGATACGATTGAATACATAATAAATAAGAAAAAAATAGAAAAAACAAATATATCAATAATGATAAATGATTTAACAGAAATAGAGTTAGAAAATATAAAAACTTTAGCTAGAAAATACAAATCAATAAACATAGTAACAAATCATATAGAAAAATTTAAAAAATTACAAAAACAATTACAAGAAGAATACGGAATTATAATAACAATAACAAATAATAAAAAGAAAAGTTTAATGAAATCGCAAATTATTTTAAATATTGACTTTCCGAATGAATTAATCAACAAATATAATATACAAGACGAAGCGATAATTGTAAATTTGAAAGCTAAAATAAAAATTAATAGTAAAAGATTCAATGGTTTAAATATAAGTAACTATGAAATAGATTTTAGAGAAGATAAAAAAAATAACAAAGCATTGAGCAGTAAGTATAATTTAAGAGATTTGTATGAATCTGAATTATACAAAAAACAAAGAATTAGTGAAATAAGAAGGAAAATCAAAAATGATAAAGTCTGTATAAAAAGACTTATTTTAAATAATGGAGAATTATGATAAAAAATTTTGTCAAAGTCTTTTAATTTTATAAAAAATATAATATAATGGATGTATTAAATGCAAAAGATTGGCAAGGAGGTATAAAAAATGCCAAATAGTAGTAATAATCATTCAAAAAGAGCAAAAACAAGAAAACCAAACAAGATAGAAAATAAAAGAACATCAAAGAAAAATGCAAAAGGAAAAAAAGTAGCAGGCAAGAAAAGAATGAATCCGAAATTTAAAATGTTTTTAAAAATATTATTAGTTATATTTTTACTTTTATGTGTAGTAGGGGCAGGAATAATTGCAGCAATGTTTTTCGGTTTGTTCGGAGATGAATTTGAAATAACAAAAGATGAACTTACAAGTGGTTCGTCTGATACTGTTGTATACGATATAGACAATAGTGAGATAGCAAGCTTAAGTGCAAAAGAAAAAAGAAAGAAGATATCATTAAGTGAAATGCCTCAATATTTACCCAAAGCGTATATTGCTATAGAAGATAAAAGGTTTTATTCTCATAGTGGTGTAGACATAAAAAGAACAGCGGGAGCAATTTTAGGAGCTGTTACAGGAAATTCATCATATGGTGGAAGCTCAATAACACAACAATTGGTTAAAAACATAACTAATGACAAGCAAAGATCTGGAATTGCAGGAGCAACAAGAAAATTAAAAGAATGGACAAAGGCTGTTCAAATAGAAAGAATGATTTCAAAAGATCAAATATTGGAATTATACCTAAATATTATATTTGTTGGAGGACCTGAGCTACATGGTGTCGAATTAGGCTCAATATATTATTTTAATAAAAATGCAAAAGATTTAGATTTAGCTGAATGTGCATTTTTAGCAGGAATTAACCATTCTCCAAATGCATATAATCCATATAATGAAAACTTAGATCAAGAGAAAGTAGCAAAATCAACAAAGGAAAGAACTTTAACTGTTTTAAAAGAAATGAAAAACCAAGGTTTGATTGAAAATGAAGATGAATATAATAATGCAGTTGCTAAAGTTGAAGAAGGATTAAAATTTGAAAAAGGAAATACAGGAGGAGAATATCAATATTCATATCATACAGAAGCTGCAATAGAACAGGTTGTAGAACAGGTAATGGAAGAGAAAGGCGTAAGCAAATCATTTGCTGAAGATTATGTATATGGTAGCGGATTAAAAATATATACTACACAAAATACGAAAATCCAAGCGAGAGTAGAAGAAGAATTTGCTAAAACAAAATATCAAATATCAGGTAGAGAAATAGATAGTAAAACAGGAAAATTAAAAAATGATCATACACAAGCAGCAATAGTTATAATAGATAATTCAACATCACAAGTAGTTGCAGTTGGAGGAGAACTTGGAAATAATTTAGCAACAGGAATGAATAGAGCAACTGATGCTATAAGACAAACAGGTTCATCAATGAAGCCATTAGCTGATATAGTACCAGGATTGCAAGAGAAAATAATAACAGCAGCAACAGTATATGATGATAAAAAGACAAATTTTGGTGGAACATACGAACCTGAGAATTATAATAATGAAAAAGGATTAATAAATATAAGAAGTTGTATACGAACATCTCAAAATATACCTATGGTTAAAATAATGGCAGAATTAACACCTAAAAAATCAGTTGAATATCTGGAAAAAATGGGAATAACAACATTAGGAAATGAAACATTACCACTTGCTATAGGTGGAATGAATATAGGAATTAATCCATTAGAAATGGCAGGTGCTTATGCAGCAATAGCTAATGATGGAGTTTATACAAAACCTACATTTTATACTAAAGTTGTAGATAGTAATGGAAACACTGTATTAACACCAGATCAACAAAAAACAAAAGTAGTTTCAGAACAAAATGCTTATATAGCAAGATCAATAATAAAAGAACCAACTTTAGCAGGAGGAACCGCAACATACTGTGCAATACCAGGAATGGAAACATGCGCAAAAACAGGATCAACAGATGACTATAAAGATAGATGGTTATGTGGTATGACGCCATATTATACAGCTGCATGTTGGTGGGGATTTGATACACCAGAACCATTAAAAATTGGAAAAACCGTAATGAGCGTTGATGGTAAAAACCCAGCAGGACAGATCTGGGCAGCTATTATGAAAGATATACATACTGGATTAACAAATAAAAACTTTAATACACCATCATCTGGATTAACACAAGCAAAAGTATGTAGAACTACAGGATGTTTAGCTACAAATTCTTGTACAGATACATACACAGAGACATTTACAACAGATAATTTACCAGAAAAATGTGAAGGACATGGAACACAAAAAATATGTCAAGCATCTGGAAAATTAGCTAATGAATATTGCCCTGCAGAAACTGTAAAAGATGTAGCTTATGGTGGAACAATTCCAAAGGAAAAATTAGGATTATGGAAAACTTTAAATCCATCAAAAACGGGAAATCAACAAGTAACAGAAATATGTGATGTTCATAAAAAGACAGAAGAAAAACCAAAAGATAAACCAGCAAGTAATACAGTAAAAAATAATAATGATGATAAAAAAACAAATACAATAACAAATAATATATCTGATGATGTAAAAGATAATACAATAACAAATAATACTGATAATAAAGTTGTTCAAGAAGAAACAAAAAATTAATAGTAGAGACACTTTGAAAATTATTAAAGTGTCTCAAACAAAATATAAATGGAGGAAAAATGAATATATATTTTTATAATACTTTAACAAGAAAAAAAGATGAGTTTAAACCAATAAATCAAAAAGAAGTAAGGATATATTCGTGTGGACCAACTGTATATAAAGATGCTACTATAGGAAATATGAGAACAAATATATTTCAAGATGTCTTAAGAAGAGTATTAAGATATAATGGGTACAAAATAAAGCATGCAATGAATATAACTGATGTTGGTCATTTAGTATCAGATGGTGATGAAGGCGAGGACAAGATGCTCAAATCTGCTAGAGAAGAACATAAAACACCATTGCAAATAGCAGAGCACTATACAAAATTATTTTTTGATGATTTAGCAAGTTTGAATATAGAAACACCAGAAATAGTATGTAAAGCAACAGACCATATCAAAGAAATGCTTGAATATGTGGAAAAACTAGTAGAAAATGGATATGCATATGAAACATCAACAGCAATATATTTTGATATATCAAAATTAGATAAATACCCAATATTAACAAAAGGTAAAGTTGAAGATCAAAAAGCTGGAGCAAGAGTTGAAGTGGATAAAGAAAAAAGAAATCCACAAGACTTTGCTTTATGGATAAAAGCACCAGAAAATCATTTAATGAAATGGGATAGCCCATGGGGACCAAGCTACCCAGGTTGGCATATTGAATGCTCAGCAATGGGCCAAAAATACCTAGGGGAACAGTTTGATATACATACAGGAGGAATAGATTTAATACCAACACATCATGAAAATGAAATTGCACAAAGCAAAGGGAAATGTGGTAAAATACCTGCGAATTATTGGATGCATGGTGAATACCTACTAATAAATGGTGGGAAAATGTCAAAATCTTTAGGAAATGTGTATTTAGTAAAAGACATTAAAGAGAAAGGTTATGATCCACTAGTATATAAATTATTTAGTTATTCATGCCATTATAGAAATAAACTAAACTTTACGTGGGAAGGAATAGATGCAGCATCAAAATCATTAGAAAGATTACGCAATAGTTATCAACTAAACTTGAAAGGAACAGATGAATTAACAGTAGAAGATAAGAAAAAATTAGCACAAATAGAAGAAAACTTCCATAAAGCAATAAATGATGATTTAAACATGCCACTTGCAATGAGCTTTGTTTGGGAGGCAGCAAGATTCGAAAAGAAAAATTCAGAAGTTGCAAAATTACTTGTTAAGTTTGATACTGTTTTGGGAATTGAAATTGATAAAGTAAATACAGAAAAAGAAGAAATCCCACAAGAAATTTTAGAATTAGTAGAACAAAGAAAAATTGCAAGAGAAAATAAGGATTGGGCTAAATCAGATGAATTAAGAGATTTAATTTTTCAAAAAGGATACAGTGTTAAAGATACTAAAAACGGAGCTGAATTAGTCAAAAGATAAATGAATTGTAAGGGGAAAAGAAATGAAAAAAAATTTAAAAAGGTGGCTTATAATATCTGTAGTAGCATTGTTTATCTTAATGTTCTTATTAACATCAAAACCTGATAAATATCAATTAATGGATAATTTAGATTATAATATTACTTTGAATAAAGATGGAAGTATGAATGTTATAGAAACTTGGGATGTATATGTGGAGAATACTAGTACTTTGTTTAGAACTTTTAATAAAGATAATAAATTCGGGGAAATAGAAAATGTACAAGTCAAAGACTTAGAAACAGGTAAGAATTTGAATCAAATTAATGGAGCAATGTATTATGTTACAAATGGATGTTACTATGCTTTATATACTTCATTATATGAATTTGAAGTTGCTTGGGGAATAGGAATGCAACATCAAAAAGGAAGAAAAAAATATCAATTTTCGTATACAGTAAAAGATGTAGTAACTAATTATAAAGACTGTCAAGAAATATATTGGAAGTTGTTAAGTGCAGATAATGGTATTCCAGTAAAAAAAGTAACAGGAACTGTAAAATTACCAAGTAATGTAAAAGATATAGATAATTTAAAAGTTTGGGGACATGGACCTTTAAATGGAAAAATAGAAAGAGCGTCAAATGATACAATAAAATTTAATATTAAAAATTTGGATGTTAAAAAGATGCTTGAAATAAGAGTTGTTATAACAGAAAATCTTTTTGAAGTAACAAGTACAAAAGATAGAAATTATAGTTATTTAGATACTATACTAAAAGAAGAAAATTATTGGGCAAAAGATGCAGATAATGATACAAAAGTGTTATATATGATATTGTTGGTTTTATATATAATAATTATTATTATAAATATTTTTAAAATTCTAAAATATTATAAAGTACATAAAAAAGCTAATGATGGAATAGTACATACTAATTTAAAATATTATCGTGAAATACCTAGAGAAAATGAAAATACACCAGCTCAGGCTGCATATTTATATTATTTTAAAAAAGATAATAATGATATGAGACCATATCAATCAAATATTATAGCGGCTACAATCTTAGATTTAGCATTAAAAAAATATATTAGTTTGAGAAATGAAAAAAACAAAGTATTTGTTAAGATTTTAAAATCGGAAGAAAGTAAACTAAGTAAAGATGAATTGGCTGTATATAAAATATTGAAAGAAACAAACAAAGACAAAGAAGAACTTAATATAACAGAGATTAGAACTTTTGCTAAAGAAAAATACAATAGATATGATACTTTGGTAAATCAATTAGCAAATTCATCTAGAGAAAATTTATATAAACAAAAATTAGTAGATAAATTAAAGAAAGAAGAATATAACAAATCTAAAATTGCAAAAATAAAATTATGGATATTAAAAATCTTTGTTGAATTTGTAATAATTTTATTATTGTTTGGATTATTAATACCAGTAATAAATATTATTTGCATTAATTTGTTTGGTATAGGATATAGAGAAAATTTTGGAGTATTATCATTATTTATTGTACCAATATTGATTACTATTTTTGTTAAAAATAAATTATTGTTAAAAATAAAAAATAAAATTGCAGTACTTACTCAAAAAGGTACTGAAGAACAAGAACAATTAAAAGGTTTGGCTAATTATATGAAAGATTTTTCTATAATAGATGAAAAAGAAGTTCCAAGTTTAGCAGTCTGGGAAAAATATCTAGTATATGCAACAGCCTTTGGAATTGCTGATAAAGCTATAAAGCAAATGCAAGCAAAATATCCGAAAGTGTTTGTTAAGGAATATTGGGAAGATGAAAATAATGCATTAAATTATAGTATAATAAGATTTACAACAAATGATATAATATTTGATAATAATATTTATAGAAACCCAATTGATACAATATCAACAAATATAAACAATGCTTCTCGTATATCATTATCGGAAATTGCTTCGCATAGTTCATCATATGGAAGTCGGAAGTAGCGGCCGGTGGCGGAGGATTCTCAAGTGGAGGTCGGTGGCCGGTGGTGGCGGTGGCCGGAATGGGCGGTAGATAAAAACTACTTAGTAAAAATCGTAAGAATGGAGGAATAAAAATATGGCAATATTATTACCAGGAGGAGCAGGATTTATAGGAAGTCACACTGCAGTAGAATTATTAAATAAAGGAAGAGAAATAGTCATAATAGACAACTTCTCAAACAGTACACCAAAAGCATTAGAAGCAATTAAAAAAATAACAGGAAAAGATTTTAAATTCTATGAAATGGATTATCTAGATAGAGAAAAACTTGAAAAAGTATTTGAAGAAAACAACAGAGAAGCAGTAATGAACTTTGCAGGATACAAAGCAGTTGGAGAGTCAGTACAAAAACCAATAGAATATTATGAAAATAACATTTCAGGAGCATTAGTTGTATTAGACACAATGAGAAAATATGGATGCAAAAAATTTATATTTAGTTCATCAGCAACAGTATATGGTGAACCAGAAAAAATGCCAATAACAGAAGATACACCAACAGGAGGAACTACAAACCCTTATGGAACAACAAAATTATTTATAGAACAAATATTAAAAGACATATACAAATCAGATAATACATGGGATATATGTATATTAAGATACTTCAACCCAGTTGGAGCACATGAAAGCGGATTAATTGGTGAAGAACCAAAAGGAATACCAAATAACTTAATGCCATATGTAGCAAGAGTTGCAGCTGGAACATTAAAAGAATTATCAGTATTTGGAAATGATTATAATACACCAGATGGAACAGGTGTAAGAGATTACATTCACGTTGTAGA
>CAYQBQ010000041.1:7703-8787 GCA_964415805.1 uncultured Clostridium sp. | reverse complement strand
AGATTATATACATGTTGTAGATTTAGCAAAAGGACATATTAAAGCACTAGAAAAACTTGAAAAGGAACAAGAAGGATTATATATTTATAATTTAGGAACAGGTCATGGAGTTAGTGTTTTAGATATGGTTAAAGGATTTGAAAAAGCAACAGGAAAAGAAGTTCCATATAAAATTGCTCCTAGAAGACCTGGAGATATTGCTACATGTTATGCTGATCCAACTAAAGCTAAAGAAGAATTAGGATGGATTGCAGAAAAAAATATTGATGATATGTGTAAAGATAGTTGGAATTATATAGAAAAAACATCTAAAGGTGAAAAAAATGATATATGATTTTGAAGTACCAGGAAAGGTAATAGGAAAAGGAAGACCAAGATTAAATACTTATTCAGGAATTGTATATACACCAACAAAAACAAAAGATTACGAAACACTTGTAGAACAATATTTTTTATTAAAATATCCAAAATTTAAAGTGTTTGAAGGTAGAGTAAAAGTAAGTATTATTGCATATTTCGCTATTCCAAAAGCAACAAAAAAATCAGATATAAAAGAAATGCTAGATAATAATATTAGTCCAACAAAAAAACCTGATATAGACAACATAGTAAAAGTGGTTTTAGATAGCATGAATAAATTTGCGTTTAAAGATGATAATCAAATTACTAAATTAGAAGTAGAAAAAAAATATTCAATAGAAGACAAAATATATATAAAGATTGAAGAATATTAATAATTTAATGAATAACTAAAAAACATATTTGTAATATAATATACAGATATGTTTTTTTCATTCCAATTAAACGTCATGTATAAAATTTTATTTAAAAGAAAATGGATGGTACTATATAAATGGGAACAAGAAATCACCATCATGGAGTGGAGTAGAATTTTTGCATAAATTTTTAACAACAAACAAATTGGCAGGACAATATGGAAAAGAAATTCCGCAAGAACAAATTGAAATAGGAGATATTGCTCAACTATCTTTTAACGGAAACGTCTTCGGCCATACTTTAGTTATAGTAAAAATTGAAAATAAGTTTGATATAAATGGAATTTTTATCAGTTCACATACTTATG
>CAYQBQ010000041.1:0-7693 GCA_964415805.1 uncultured Clostridium sp. | reverse complement strand
TAAAATTATTAGTATTTATGATTCATTTAATAAAAAAGTCTCAGAATATAATTTTGTAAAAATAAGATTTATTCATATAGAAAAAGTAAGAAAATAAACAAGAATATAGTACAAACAGTATGTAT
This sequence comes from uncultured Clostridium sp., assembly GCA_964415805.1. Taxonomy (GTDB): domain Bacteria; phylum Bacillota; class Clostridia; order TANB77; family CAG-508; genus CAG-269. Next base: position 7,568 of record CAYQBQ010000041.1, on the reverse strand, counting down.
AAATATTAATAACTTAAATAAAAAGGAGATGTTTTATGAAAGTTATTAACATTAAAAAGAAAACGATATTTAAAGTAAGTGGGGCAATATTATTTGTAATGATAATTTGTATTTTTACAAACTCTTTTAGTATGCAACATTACTACAATGTGGGCTTTTCAACAGGACTAGTAACAGCAACTACATTAAATGTAAGGAGTGGGCCGGGAACAAATTACCCAATAGTAGCAACAGTAAAGAAAAACGAATATATAAGAGTATTTGCAGGAATAGGAGATTGGTATGTAATTCAAGTCGAAGGTGATTATGTAGGAGTTGTAAGTAAAAAATACATAAAAGCAATTTATCCAAATTCAGGGGGAACAAATGGAAGTTCCGGAACATCAGGACGGTTCTAGTTCATCTAATACAAGCACATTAAGCAGTGATGAAAAAGAAGTATTTGATTTAATAAATAAACAAAGAACTAATAATGGATTAGCAGCATTAAAGATGGATACAGAAGCATTAAATGTTGCAAGAATAAAAGCTAAAGACATGGTAGATAATAATTATTTTTCTCATAATTCACCAACTTATGGATCACCATTTGATATGTTAAAAAGTTTTAAAGTAACATATAAAACGGCAGGAGAAAATATTGCTGGTAATTCAAGTAATAGTGCAGCAGTAACAGCTTGGATGAATTCTTCTGGACATAAAGCTAACATTTTAAATAGCTCTTTTAATTACACTGGAATAGGAGTTGTTAAAAGTTCAAAATACGGGAAAGTTTATGTTCAAATATTTATAGGAAAATAAACATTAGCTAAGTATATTTTGTCAGAAATACATCCTTAAACATATAATATTACTAAGGGTGATATTATGAAAAATTTTTTCAAAGAATTATATGAAGATGCAAAAAATATACAAGAAAAAGACCCTGCATGTAGAAATGTACTTGAAGCAATAGTTTTATATCCGGGATTCCATGCAATTTTTTTTCACAGAATTGCTCATTATTTATATTGTAAAAAATTATACTTTTTGGCAAGGCTAATATCACAGATATCAAGACATATTACAGGAATAGAAATTCATCCAGGAGCAAAAATAGGAAGAAAACTATTTATAGACCATGGAATGGGAATTGTAATAGGAGAAACAACAACAATTGGAAATAATTGTACAATATATCATAATAGCACATTAGGAGGAACTGGGAAAGATAAATATAAAAGACATCCTGATTTAGGAGATAATGTGATGGTTGGTTCTGGAGCAAAGGTTTTAGGCCCAATAAAAATAGGGGATAATGTAAAAATAGGAGCAAATAGTGTTGTATTAAAAGATATCCCTAATAATGTAACAGTAGTAGGAATACCTCGGAGAAATAAAATAAATAAAACAAAAAGGATGCAATATTTTCATGCATCCTTTTATTTGTCATATTTGTAACTTGAACATTTAGATTCATCAGGTTGTTTTGTATTGCAATCCTTTGTTGGAGTAACCATAATTTCATTCAAAGTGCAAAGTCCTTCTGATTTTTCGTTATATTTACAACTTTCGACAGTACAAGATATTTTTTGATTTCCTTCCATTTTATACCTCCATAATATTATTAAAAAAGTTTAATAATATTATTATGTGTAAATTTAAAATTACTATTCACAATTACAATTTTCAGAAGAATTTTTTTCACAATTTTCAGATATATTATTATTGCAAATTTCTGGTGGTTTTTTAAAGCTTAAATACCAGCTAATACCATTTTTGTTTTCATTGATATAATTTTGTCTTTCTTCCAATTCACAGAAAGTTTGAGGAGGAGGAACAATTACTGGTTGACCTGGCATCCAATTTGCAGCTGTAGAACCTTTACTGCAATCTGCCATTTGTAAAGCTTGAACAGTTCTAATAATTTCAGGAATAAATCTTCCAACATTTAGTGGATAAACAAAAATAGTTCTAACAATACCTTTATCATCAATTATAAACACATTTCTAACAGTTTGCGTTGTACTTACATCATTTGAAATCATACCATATTTTCTTGCAATTTGACCGTTTCTATCAGCAATGATAGGAAATGGAAGTTTAATTCCAGTTCTGCAATAAATATCATAAATCCAAGCTAAATGAGAAGGATTGCTATCAATACTCAAACCCAAAAGTTCTGTATTTATTTGTTGAAAATATGTATATGCTCTAGCAAAAGCAATCATTTCAGTTGTACACACAGGTGTAAAATCACCAGGATGACTAAATAAAATTAACCATTTTCCTTTATAATCATTTAGAGTCTTAGGTCCACAACTCGTTGTAGCTTCAAAATCAGGTGCTTTTTGTCCTATTTTAACATTACCATTCATCATTAATTCATAGTCCATAAAAAATAAACTCCTTTCGTTTTTTATATAATATTATATTAATGTTTAAAAAGTGTATATTTAAGTAATTTCTTTTTGATTTTTTATAAATCATAAAAATCAATACAAAAATGTAAAATGTCGATTTTTGTAAATTAATGTTTTTGTTTCATAAAATAAAATTATTTCTTTGTAAAAAAATAATGCAAGATTAAGAAAAAAATATATAATATAGCGGTTTTAGAGAAGGGGGATAAAAATTGAAGAAAATAGAAACACAAAGGTATATATTAAGGATACCAAAAATAGAAGACGCAGAAGAAATATATGAGAGATGGGGAACAGATAAAGAAAAAATGGCAGAAAAGAGAAGGCATTTTAAGAAATAGATTAATAAATAATGAAGGACAAAAAATAGATAAATATATATATTCAATTTTAAAAGAAGAATGGAATTATAGCACAAAAAAACGTCTAAATTGTTGATAAAAACAATAAAATATAGTATAATAAAAAAGTAATCTGGGGATGTAATGGTTTCGACATATTACCAGAAAAATAGATAGCAAGTAGTGGATTCTCGTTGGCCACTTAAAAAAACGGGAAATTAAAAATAAACGCTAACAATGAAGAATTAGCTTACGCTGCTTAGTTTGCAGTGTCATCCAAACTAAATAGCCTACTGATTTAGCAAGGGTGTTATATTAAAGTAGGAAACAAAGCTATTTTTGTTTTAGAAATAGTGGGTATCTTATAAAACTATATTTTTAATTAGCTTGTTTATCGGCGAATTAAGAATGAATGTAAAGGATAAAATAAACTTGTAGAAGTCTGTTTGGAAAGTATTATGGACAGGAGTTCGACTCTCCTCATCTCCACCAAATTAAGAGTAGATGCAATTTAGCATCTTTTTTTTATGAATATAAATCATTGTAAATTTTCTGTAAAATCACTTGTAAATTTTAGTATCTTAGTGTAAAATACCATTAAAACGTAAATAATATAGGAGGAAAAACAAAAAATGAGATTTGTAACAGATGAAGACTCGAAAAAAGCATATAAAAAATTTTTAGAAGGACACGAAAGATGTAACTTTCAGCAATCACTAGAATGGGCAGAGATCAAAAAACCGAATTGGAAACCTGAAGTAATATTAGCAGAAGATGAAGACAAGAATATAATAGGTTCACTATGTGTATGGATAAGAAAAATGCCAATATTCGGAAATATAATGTATGCATCAAGAGGACCTGTATGTGATATACACGACATAGCAGTAATGAAACAACTAACAGATGGAGCTAAAGAACTTGCAAAAAAATACAATGCAATAGGATTAAGGATAGAACCAGACATAGAAACAGACGACCAAACATTCAGAGATATAGTAACAAATTTAGGATATAAAATAAAGGATGATGCAAAAGACTTCAAAGACGAAATACAACCAAGATTTGTATTCAGATTAGATATAAAAGACAAAACAGAGGAAGAAATAATGGCAGGATTCCATCAAAAATGGAGATATAATATACGTTTAGCAGGAAGAAAAGGAGTAGAAGTAAAAGAAGGCACAAGAGAAGATCTAAAAGACTTCCATAAAATAATGATAGAAACAGGAAACAGAGATGGTTTTATAACAAGACCATTAGAATACTTTGAAAAAATGTATGATAACATGGTACCTGAAGGACATATGAAATTATTAATGGCATATTACGAGGGAAAACCAATTTCAGGAGTAATTCCAATATTCTATGGAAACAAAACATGGTACTTATATGGAGCAAGCAGTAATCAACACAGAAATTTAATGCCAAACTATTTACTACAATGGGAAATGATAAAAATGGCAATAGCAAGACATGATGATATATATGACTTTAGAGGAGTATCAGGAGTTGTAGATGAAAATCATCCGCAATATGGTTTATACAGATTTAAAAAGGGATTTGGAGCAAAATTTACAGAATTTATAGGAGAAATCTATATTCCATTTAAACCTTTAAAATATAAAATGTACAAATTCTCAGAAAAAGCATTTAGAACATTAAGACAAATAAAAAGAAATATAGGAAAAAAATAAAAACAGTTTTAGGAGGAAATCTTGAAATCAGTAGTAATAAATAAAGAGGATCTAAGATACAATATAGAAAAAATAAAAGAATATGCAAACATCAACCTTCCTGATGATAATGGTAACAAAGTGAAAATAATTGCAGTTGTAAAAACAAACGGATATGGATTAGGAATAGTAGAATATACAAGATTTTTAATTGATAATGGAATAAACTTCTTTGCAGTGTCGACAATAGAAGAAGCTTTAAAATTAAGACAAGCAGGAATAAAAGAAGAAATATTGATGTTGTCTTCAACAAGTATAGAAGAAGATGTTAGAAAATTAATAGAAAATAATATAATAATAACAATTGGTTCAAAAGAGTCAGCAAAAACGGCTGATAAAATTGGACAACAACTAAATAAAAAGGTGAGAACACATTTAAAAATAGATACAGGATTTGGAAGATATGGTTTTTTATACAACAATAGAGAAGAAATTATAGAAACAATAAAATCACTAAAAAACATAAAAATAGAAGGTACATTTACACATTTTTCAAACGCATATTACAATGATAAATATACTAAATTGCAATTTGATAGATTTATAAACTGCATAGAAGTATTAAAAATGAACAAAATAGAAGCGGGAATGTTACATGTATGTAATACATCAGCTTTTATAAAATTTCCTAATATGCACCTGAATGCAGTAAGAGTAGGTTCTGGATTTACGGGAAGAATAGCTTTTGAAAATTCAATGGGATTAAGAAAAGTTGGATATCTAAAAGCAAATGTTGCAGAAATAAAAGAACTTCCAAAAAATTTTAATATTGGATATTCAAATATATATAAAACAAAACAAAATACAAAAGTAGCAATAATTCCATGTGGTTATGCAGATGGATTTAATGTTCAAACTGGAAAAGATATGTTTAGAGTAGTTGACAAATTTAGATATATTTTTGGAGATATAAAAAGTCTATTTAGAAAACAACAATTATTTGTTAATATAAATAATCAGAAATGTCCAATATTAGGAAGAGTCGGGACGTATCATGTTACTATTGATATAACTGGTAAAGATGTTAATATAAATGATGAAGTAATTTTTAGTACAAGCATAAAGCATGTTGATAGTAGTGTTAGAAGGGAGTGGAAATAAAATGAAAAAAAATCAAAAAAATAATAATGAAAAAATAGAAAATGATCAAATGAAAAAAGGTTTTTTTAAAAAAGTATGGTATTCAATAGATAAAATTGAAAAATATTCAGAATTATCAGCAGAGGGATTTAGAAAAGCTATGAAATATTTATGCATATTAATTATAATAATATCAATTATTTCATCAATAGCATCAATTTATAAAATAAATAAAAATATCAAGAATATAGCTCAATATATAAATGAAAAATCACCAGAACTTACATACAATGATGGAGCTCTACAAATAGATTCAGAAGATGTAATAATAGATGATAGTTCTGATTTTGGAAAAGTTATTATTGATACAAAAACAGATAGTGAAGAACAAATAAATCAATATATCAACCAAGTAAATGATGAAGAAAATGCGACTATAATATTAAAAAACAAATTAATAATTAAGGAAAAAGGAATACAAGGTACAACAGAATATAATTATAAAGAATTATTTGGACAAATGGGAATAACTGAATTTAATAAACAACAAATAGTTGATTATTTAACCAGTTCTAATATGATGTCATTATATATGAATTTATTCTTCTTATTATTTATATATGCTTTTGTTATTTATTTCATAAATACATTATTCTATGTAGTAATTATAGCAATAGTTGGATATCTAGCAACAATAATATTAAAATTAAAAATAAGATTTGTAGCAGTATTTAATATGGCTGTTTATGCTATAACACTACCAACAATATTAAATATTATATATATGATAATAAATTCATTCTTTAATTATACAATTAACTACTTTGATATAATGTATGTATTAGTAGCATCTATATATATGATGGCAGCAATATTTATATTAAAATCTGAATTTAATAAAAAACAAGGTGAAGTACAAAAGATTATTGAAGTTGAAAAAGAAGTAAAAGAAGAAATGAAAGAAAGACAAGAAGAAAAAAAAGAAAAAGAGAATAAAGAAGAAAATAAAGATACTGAAAAAGAAAATAAAAATGAAGAAGAGACAAAAGATGATAGTCAAGATGGAGAAGAACCAGAAGGTTCAAATGCATAAAATATGAACTAAGTGAAAGGAAAAAATAAAAGGATGAATAACAATAAAAATGAAAAAAAGAATAAAAAATTAATGATATCTGCAGTTATTCTATTTGCAATAATAATTATTTTATCTGGTGCTGCAATTTATTTTTATACAAATAATAAAAATCAAGACGATAAAATACTTGCATATACAGATTTAATAAAAGAAATGTCATATGGTAATATTGAAAAAATAGAAATGACAGTTGGAAGTACATCTGTAAAAGTAAAAGTAAAAAATATTGAAGAAGAAAAAAAATCAATTGTGCCAAATACGGAAGCTTTTATGGAATTAGTACAACAAAAAGTTGCAGAAGGAAATGAAATTGAATTAATACAAAAACCCAAAAGTGCTATAACACAAATTTCAACAACATTTTTAAGTTTACTCCCTACATTAATTATGGTTGCGTTATTTGTAATGATATTTAAAATGCAAGGCCTAGGAGAAAAAGGGCAAGTATATGATGATACAGAAAGAAAAACAAAAATAAAATTTAAAGATGTTGCAGGATTAGATGAAGAAAAAGAAGAATTAATAGAAATAGTAGACTTTTTAAAAAGACCTGAAAAATTTACTAAAATGGGAGCTAAAGTTCCAAAGGGTGTTTTACTATATGGAAAACCAGGAACAGGTAAAACATTAATAGCAAAAGCAATAGCAGGAGAAGCAGATGTTCCATTTATTTCAATGAGTGGATCAGAATTTATAGAAATGTTTGCAGGACTTGGAGCATCAAGAGTAAGAAAATTATTTGATAAAGCAAGAAAATTAGCACCATGTATAGTATTTATAGATGAAATAGATGCAATAGGAGCAAGAAGAACATCTAACAGTGGAGCAGAAACAGAAAACAATCAAACACTAAATCAATTATTAGTTGAAATGG
>CAYQBQ010000040.1:0-9288 GCA_964415805.1 uncultured Clostridium sp. | reverse complement strand
GTTGTAATATCTGCATCACATAATACATTTGAATTTAATGGAATCAAATATTTTAGTAATAAAGGAATGAAAATTCCAGATGAAATAGAAGAAGAAATAGAAGAAGTAATGGATTCAGGTAAAATAGATGAACTAACAGCCATTAGTAGTAAAATTGGGGTATCTGAATATAGACAAGATTTGTTGGATGAGTATGTATATTTTTTCAGAAAGAATTTTGATGACAATATTGAAAAAGTTAATAGAGAAGATTTTGTTGTTGGTATAGATACAGCAAATGGAGCTACATCTGTAGTAGCAGAAAAAGTATTTAAAGCATTAGGAATAAAATATAAAATAATAAATAATAAACCAGATGGAATTAATATAAATGAAAATTGTGGTTCAACACATTTGGAATCATTAAAGAAATTTGTTGTAGAAAATAATTTAAGTTTAGGTGTTGCATATGATGGTGATGGTGATAGATGTTTAGCTGTTGATGAAAAAGGAAATGAAATAGATGGAGATATGATAATGGCTATTGTATCTAATTATCTAAGAAATAAAGGAAAGTTATCTAAAGATACAGTTGTAGCAACAGTGATGAGCAATCTAGGATTGCACAAATACACAAGAGATAATGGATTAGAATTAGTTCAAACTAAAGTTGGAGACAGATATGTTTTAGAAGAAATGTTAAAAGATGGTTACAATTTAGGAGGAGAACAATCAGGGCATGTAATTTTACTAGACTACAATCCAACTGGAGATGGAATTTTAACATCATTAATGCTAATACAAGCAATTCTTGAAGATAATGAAAAAGCTTCAAAGATGGCGGAAATAATAAAATTATATCCACAAGTATTAATAAATGCAAAAGTAAATTCAGAAAAAAAATATGATTATGATAAAGACAAAGAAATAAAAGAGTCTATTGAAAAATTAGAAAAAGAATTTGCTGGAAATGGTAGAGTTTTAATAAGACCTTCTGGAACAGAACCATTAGTTAGAGTAATGATAGAAGGAGAAGACCAAGAATATATTACTAAAAAAGCAAAAGAAATAGCCGATTTAATAGAAAAAAAATTAAAATAGGAATCTGCTCAAAAGGGATGCACCTTTTGGGCAAATTTTATTTTAATTTTTACAAAGAGCTTTAACTATAATGCGATTATTATTAAAATTATTACATGTAATAAGAGTTAAGTCTTTTTGATTATCTTTGTAAGAATAAACAGGAGAAAGATTGTCAGGTCTAACTTCATAAATGTCATATACATAATATGAAAACTTTTTATTATAATTATTATAAATAATTATTTCATCATTAATTGTTAAACTAGAAATTCTACTAAAAAATTTTTCATTATTATAGTTATGACCTGCTATACATAAATTACCCGTTTTTCCTGGTAGAGGGCCATAGAATCTACATGGAGAAGTTTTTAAGAGATCATCACTATAAGCTGAAAATATAGGATAATTTACATTTATTTTTGCTATTTCTATAATTCCTATAATATTGCAATCTTCAATGTTTTGGTTAAAATTTAAACTTTCATCTGAAATTGAATTAGAATATAATTTAGTTATATTATAGTTGTTTAATAATTTTTTAGAATATTTTTCCTGTTGAGATAATTTGGCTTTGTTATAAATTGTAAATATCCCAATAATTAGTACAAAAGCGATAGAAAAATAAAGTTGAAAATTCAATATTTTTTTCATTTTTATTGAGTTGAAAATTTTTTTATTATTATTTAAACTTGTTTGCAAAATTTGATTCATAATTAGTCTCCCAAATGTAGTATTTACATTAAAATAGATTTTATAAATAAAAAATCTCAATAAAAGTCTTGAAATTGAAAAAAAGTGTGATATAATAATATGCAAATTAGAAAAAAACAAAAGTTAGGACAATATAAATTATATAATAACTTTTAGAGAGCCAAAGGAAGCTGAAAATTTGGTAAGTAAAAATAATTTGTTATCACCTGACTAGTTTTTAAACTGAAAACTTTTAAAATAAAAATATAGAAGAAAAGTAAGTTTAAACGTAAATCTGCGTTAAAGATAAATAAGAGAGTAATTAAAAGAAAAATATAAATTACTAAATTAGGTGGTACCGCGGAAAAAGCCATTTCGTCCTAAATAAAAATAGGATGAGATGGCTTTTTATGATTTCAACCAATGGGGACGTTGTTTATTTGGTTGAATATTAGAAAAAATAATTCAAATTGAGAAAGTAAGGGGTGAATATATTTATGCAAGAATTAAAAATTAATGGTATTTATAAACACTTTAAAGGAAATTACTACATTGTAGAAGGAATAGTAAAGAACTCTGAAACAACAGAAGAAATGGTATTATACAGACGATTATATGAAGATGGAAGTTTATGGGTAAGACCATTAGAAATGTTTTTATCAGAAGTAGACCATAAAAAATATCCAAATGTAAAACAAAAATATAGATTCGAGTTACAAAATATAGAAAGTGTAGCTAAAAACTTTAAATAAAACACAAAAAGCAAAAGACAAAAAACGACAAAATAAAACAAAAATAATGAGACAAATTAGGACTGTCCCAAATGTCTCAAAAAGGAGGAATTTTTATGTATAAGAAAGTTGAATTAAAAAATGGCTTTGTTGGAATGGAAAGAGAGGTTGCAGAAAACTGGAAGAAAAAAGATATAATTAAGAAGAACTTTGATATGAATAAAGGTCAAAGATATTTTACATTTTATGATGGACCTCCAACAGCTAATGGAAAGCCACATGTTGGACATATCGAGACTAGGGTTATGAAAGATATTATACCAAGATATAAAGTTATGAAGGGATATCATGTTGATAGAAAAGCTGGATGGGATACACATGGTCTTCCAGTTGAACTTGAAATTGAAAAGAAACTAGGTATTTCTGGTAAACAACAAATCGAGGAATATGGTGTTGAAAAATTCGTTAAAGAATGTAAAGATAGTGTTTTCACATATGTTCATATGTGGGAAGAAATGACAAATAAAGTTGGATATTGGGTTGATATGGAACATCCATATGTAACATATCACAATGATTATATTGAATCTGTTTGGTGGGCTTTAAGTCAATTATGGGAAAAAGGCCTTTTGTATGAAGGACACAAAGTTATGCCATATTGTCCAAGATGTGGAACAGCTTTATCTTCACACGAAGTTGCACAAGGTTATAAAGACGTTAAAGATTTAACTTGTGTTGCCAAATTCAAAGTTAAACCAAATCAAAAAATAGGGGACGAGCCAATTGCAGAAGAAACATATATTCTTGCTTGGACAACAACTCCTTGGACATTACCATCAAACTTAGCATTATGTATAAATAAATCTTATACTTATGCAAAAATAAAAGCAAATATTGGAACAGACGAAGAACCAGTATATGAAAATTACATATTAGCAAAAGATTTAATTGAATCAGTATTAAAAGAAACACCATATGAAATTGTAAAAGAATTCAAAGGTGAAGAATTATTAGGAGTAAAATATGAGCAATTAATGCCATTTGCTAAAGTAGACGGAAAAGCTTTTGAAGTAATTCACGGTGACTATGTAACACTAACAGATGGTACAGGAATAGTTCATATTGCACCAGCATATGGTGAAGATGATAGTTTTGTTGCAAAACAAAATGGAATAGCTTTTGTAAACTTAGTAGATAAAACAGGAAAATTTGTACCAGAAGTAGAACCTTGGGCAGGTAGATTTGTAAGAGACTGTAACGAAGATATTTGTAAATGGTTAGCAGACGAAAACAAATTATTCAGCAAAGAAAAACACATGCACTCATATCCACATTGCTGGAGATGTGACACACCATTACTATACTATCCAAAAGAAAGTTGGTTTGTTGCAATGAGCAAACTAAGAGATGAATTAGTTGCAAACAACAACAAAGTGAATTGGTATCCAGACACAATTAGAACAGGAAGATTTGGAAAATTCCTAGAAAATGTAATTGACTGGGGAATTTCAAGAGACAGATATTGGGGAACACCACTTCCAATTTGGACTTGTGAAGATGAAAATTGTGGACATCAAGAATGTATTGGAAGTATTGCAGAATTAAAAGAAAAAGCAATTGATTGTCCAGAGGACATAGAATTACACAAACCATATATAGATAATGTTCATTTAAAATGCCCTAAGTGTGGTAAGAAAATGACAAGAGCAAAAGAAGTTATTGACTGCTGGTTTGATTCTGGTTCAATGCCATTTGCACAATTACATTATCCATTTGAAAATAAAGAATTGTTTGACAAAAACTTCCCAGCACAATTTATTTCAGAAGCAATTGACCAAACTAGAGGATGGTTCTATACATTAACAGCTATAGGAACAGCTCTATTTGGAAGAACACCATTTGAAAACTGTATAGTTCTAGGACACGTATTAGACTCAAAAGGTCAAAAAATGTCTAAATCAAAAGGAAATGGTGTAGACCCTATGTTATTATTAAATGAAGTTGGAGCAGACGCAACAAGATGGCATTTCTACACATGTAGTGCACCATGGTTACCAACAAGATTAGGACTAGAAAATGTACAAGAAACACAAAGAGGATTTTTAAGTACATTATGGAATGTATATTCATTCTATGTTCTATATGCAGAAATTGACCAATTCAACCCACTAAAATATAAAGACTTTAAAATTACAAATGTAATGGATAAATGGATAATTTCTAAATTGAATACTTTAATAAAAGAAGTAGATGAAAAATTAGACAGATATGATATAACAAGTGCAGCACTTCAAATAGAAGCTTTCACAGATGAACTTTCAAATTGGTATGTACGTAGAAACAGAGAAAGATTCTGGAGTCAAGAATTAACAGATGACAAAATTGGTGCATATGTAACACTATATGAAGTATTAGTAAAACTTGTAAAAATATCAGCACCATTTGTACCATTTATGACAGATGAAATTTATCAAAATTTAGTAGTTGGATTAGATGAAACAGCACCTGAAAGTGTTCATTTATGTACATGGCCAGAATATGATGTTTCAGCAGTAGATGCTAAATTAGAGCAAGAAATGGATTTAGCATATACAATAGTAAAATTAGGAAGAAGTGCAAGAAACTCTGTAAATATTAAGAATAGACAACCATTATCAGAAATGCTAATCTCAATAGATACATTACCAGAATACTATGAAGATATAGTAAAAGAAGAATTAAATGTTAAAAAAGTAGAACTTGGAGCAGAAATGTCAGACTACGTTAATTTTGAAATCAAGCCAAATCTACCAGTTCTAGGAAAAGAATATGGAAGATTAATTCCTAGAATAAAAGAAGAAATTGCTAAGAAAAATCAAATGGACTTAGCAAATACTGTAAAAAATGGTGGAGTAGAATACATCGAAATAGATGACACACAAATCGGCTTAAACTCAGAAAACTTACTAATCACAATGAATGGTAAAGAAGGATTTGCATTTGCAGGTGAAGGTGAATTAGGAGTTGTATTAGATACACATATTACACAAGAACTTAAAGAAGAAGGATATGTAAGAGAAGTATTATCAAAAGTGCAAAATATGCGAAAAGACAAAGGATTTGAAGTTTTAGATAAAATTAATCTTTATGTTTCTGGAAATGAAATGCTTGAAAATGTAATAAAACAAAATGCAGATTTAATCAAACATGATACTTTGGCATTAGATATTGTTTATGATGTAGAAAGAACAGATTATACTGAAACAAATATAAATGGAGAGAGTTTAAAAATTGATGTTGAAGTAATAAAATAAAATAAATAGGCAGATGAACTAGATTGGTTCATTTGCCTTTTCATTATAAATCCCTATTTAAATTTCCATTTGTAAAATCTTTACCCTCTAATCTTTTTCCATCTAGAACTTGATTAACAATAAAATTAATATCATCGATACTTTCATCTAAAATATCAATTCTAGCACAATCAATGTTGAAATCTGAAGAAATAATAGAAGTTGTTTTACTATTGTAAATAGTTGAAACAGTTTGAATATTATCAAATAAAACTCTAAATTTCATATTTACTCTATCTTTTAAATAATATTTATTATCAGAATTACATTTAGAAGTACAAGTTGGATAGCATTTATTAGATTTACCATTTACACAATAATTCATATTCATTAAAGGAATATTTCCGTATACAATTAGTTCTTCAGGTAAACAAGAATTATTACATAAATTTGTAATAATATTTTTATTAGATTCAGGAGAAATAGTAAATCTTGAAATTCCTAATGATTTTAATTCATGTACACTAAACCTATTAAAAATATTAAACGTATAATTTGCAATTATTTCAAATTTTTGGTTATTTGAAATGTTTTGTAATAATTTTAAATTTGAAATATTTGATATAACAAATCCTTTAATATTATATTTTTCAATAGTTTTTTCTATAATATTAAAAAATAAATTCCTGTAATTAGCTTTTATGATAGTAGGCAAATAAATATAGATTTTGAATTTCTTTTGCAAACATTCTAAAATATTTGAATATTTTATGTTTGAAAAATATTTTAAAGGAATATATACATTATCAATACCATCTAATTTAGAATAATCAAAATCTAAATTTAAGATATTTAACAAAACTGAAACTTGTTTTCTAGTAGAGTCTTTTTTGTTAATATCAATTTTTTTCAAATCTAAAGAACTAATCTCATTAGTAATTTTTAAACAATTTTTTCTTTTTATATTATCAATAGCATAATTATAAACAGATTCCAAAGCATTTCTCCTAAGTTCGTTTAAAGCGCTTATTTTTGGTAAGAAAACATTATCATCTAATTCGATATCAATGTTTTGAAATTCATATATAGAATCTTTTGTTTTAGTCAATTGAGCTATAATTCTTTCTTTATCTAAAGGTCTATTTTTAGCGATTTCAGGAATAACATCTGATTTGCAGTTTATATTTAATCCAGAATAAATATCTATATTATTAGATGATGTAACATTTAAACTAATAGGAAATCCTTTTTTTATAATTATTTTACAATTTAATGCTATTTTTCTGTTTTCATTTTTTATACTTTGTTGGGCAAGTAAATTTAATTTTTTAGATGATATTTTATATATCTTATCACCTAAATTTATATTTCCTTTCATTCTTCCGATGGTGACAGTTTGACCAATAAAAGTATCTTTTATATTTTTATCCTTTAACATTAATTCAGAAACATTATAAGTTCCAGATTCTTTTTCAAGAGATATTGTATCACCAATCTCAATAGGTTCCTGTAATTTCACAGTAATATAACCTTTATTTTTATTATATTTTTCAACTTTTCCTAAAAACAATCCCATATTATTAGGCTTTTCTTTAAATACTAAACTCTTATTAGGCTCATTAGATAAGTGACCTGATGAAGACATTCCTCTGTTGAATACTTGCAATAATGTTTTTTTATCAACTTCATCAACAATATATTCTTCACCGCTTTCGGCTAAGTCTATGTATTTTCTATATATTTTGGTAACTATTGCAACATACTCAGGATTTTTCATTCTGCCTTCGATTTTTAAACAAGTAACGCCAGCATTTATTAAATCTGGAATGTAATCTAATCCACATAAATCACGAGTACTTAAAAGATGGCCTTGATCAATCTTTTTATCATTTTCTAATAATTGATAAGGAAGTCTACAAGGTTGAGCACATTTACCACGATTACCAGAACGACCACCGACCATACTTGAGAACAAGCATTGACCAGAATAAGAAATACATAATGCTCCATGTATAAAACATTCAATTTCAATATTTGAATTATTGCAAATATATTCTATTTCTTGAATAGAAAGCTCACGTGATAATACAACTCTTTTAAAACCTAAGTCTTGCATTTCTAAAACACCCTGTAAATTATGAATAGTCATCTGTGTACTTGCATGAATATCTAGGTCAGGAAATTGTTCTATTAGTTGCTTAGCTAATCCCAAATCCTGAACAATTATTGCATCTATACCAAATTTGTAAGCTTTTTCAGCAAGTTCAAAAGCTTTGTCAAATTCGTCATCTGTTACTAAAGTATTTAATGTTAAATTGGTTTTTACACCACGAGTTTTTGCGTATAATATAGCATCCTCCAACTGCTTTAAATCAAAATTTGAAGCATAGGCCCTTGCACTAAATAAATCTGCACCAAAATAAACACTATTTGCTCCATTTTGAACAGCTGCTTTTAAACAATCAAAGTCACCAACTGGTGAAAGTAAATCAATCATTTTTTTATCCTCCATGCAAATTATAACATTTTTTGACAATAAAGTAAAATATCAAAAAAAACCATTGAAAAGGATGACAAGTTACTATATAATAAATTGAAAGAGTAGAATGAAACATAAAATTACAAAATTAGAAGAAATATTACAAATAAATAGTTGCATTATTTTTCCAATAATAGTATAATAGATTATGTGAGATAATAAATATAGAATATAAAGTGAGGTAAAAAAATGGATTATATTTATATACTAAGAGAAGCGTTAGTATGGACTGTAACAATATTTTGGTTATATCAAATTATTATTAGTTTATGCTCATTAGTAAAATTAAAGGAAAAACCATTAAAAGTAAACAAAGAACACAGATTTATGGCAATAATACCAGCACACAATGAAGAAGCGGTAATAGGAAATCTTATAGAAAGTTTAAAAAATCAAAATTATAACAAAGAATTATATGATATATATGTAATTGCAGATAACTGTACAGACAATACAGCAAGAGTTGCTCGAGAATTAGGAGCAATAGTATATGAAAGATTTGATGAAACAAAAAAGACAAAAGGATATGCACTAGATTGGTTTTTACAACAAAAAATAAAAGAAGATGCACCATATGATGCTTTGTGTGTATTTGATGCAGATAATATAGTAGATAAAAATTTCATAAAAGCAATGAATAAAAAATTGTGCCAAGGAGAAGATGTTGTTCAAGGATATAGAGATATAAAAAATCCTACTGATAACTGGATAACATCAGGATATGCTTTGTTCTACTGGACAAATCATAGATTTTATCATTTAGCAAGATATAATTTAGGATTATCTCCAATGTTAAATGGTACAGGATTTATGGTAAACTTTAATATCATAAAAGAAAATAATGGATGGAAAACACTAACATTAACAGAAGATATTGAATTTTCATTACAAAGAATATTAAAAGGAAAAAGACTTGGTTGGGCAACAGATGCAATAGTATATGATGAACAACCAACAGGATTTAAACAAAGTTGGTCACAAAGAAGTAGATGGA
>CAYQBQ010000039.1:0-9357 GCA_964415805.1 uncultured Clostridium sp. | reverse complement strand
ACTATCAACCAGAAAGTTATATTCCTTCATCTGATACCTATATAGAAAAAGATGCATCTATAAATGATGAAATAGATAAACTTCGTCATTCAGCAACAGCATCATTATTTGAAACTAGAGATGTAATAATTATCGCTTCTGTTTCATGTATCTATGGTTTAGGTGACCCTATTGATTATGAACATATGATAGTTTCTTTAAGACCTGGTATGCAAAAATCTAGAGAAGAAGTTATGAAAAAACTTGTAAATATGCAATATTCCAGAAATGAGATTGATTTTAAAAGAGGAACTTTCCGTGCTAAAGGTGATATATTGGAAATCTATCCTTCTGACCAAAGTGAATCTGCTATCCGTGTTGAATTTTGGGGTGATGAGGTTGAAAAAATTCAAGAAATTAACCCTTTAACAGGAAAAGCAATTGCTGAAAGAAAACATGTTATGGTATTTCCTAACTCTCACTATGTTACTACTTCAGATAAAATGGAACGCGCACTTGTTACTATTGACGAAGAATTACAGGAAAGAATAAAATATTTTAAAGATAATAATAAATTAATAGAAGCCCAAAGAATTGATGAAAGAACAAACTTTGATATGGAAATGATGAGAGAAACTGGTTTTTGTCAAGGGATAGAAAATTATTCAAGACACATAAGTGGCAGACCCGCTGGTTCACCTCCATTTACATTATTTGATTATTTACCAAAAGATTTTTTATTGTTAATCGATGAGTCTCATGCTACAATTCCCCAAGTTAGAGCAATGTATAATGGGGACCGTGCTCGTAAAGACTCTTTAGTTAATTACGGTTTTAGATTACCTTCTGCTTATGATAATAGACCTTTAAAATTTGATGAGTTTGAGGAAAGAATAAACCAAGTTGTTTTTGTTAGTGCAACACCAGCTGATTATGAAAAAGAACATTCAAAAGAAAATGTTGTTGAACAAATTATTAGACCTACTGGCCTTTTAGACCCTAAAATAGAGGTTAAACCAGTAACTAATCAAATTGATGATCTAATTGAACAAATTAGAATTAGAGTAGATAAAAAAGAAAGAGTTTTAGTAACAACATTAACTAAAAAAATGGCTGAAGATTTAACGGATTATTTGCAAAGTTTGGACATTAAAGTAAATTATATGCATTCAGATATAAAAGCTTTAGAAAGAATGGAAATTATCCGAAATTTAAGACTTGGTGAATTTGATGTTTTAGTTGGTATCAATCTTCTAAGAGAGGGGTTAGATATTCCAGAGGTTTCGTTAGTTGCAATATTAGATGCTGACAAAGAAGGTTTCTTACGTTCTGAACGTTCACTAATTCAAACTATTGGACGTGCTGCTAGAAATACTGATGGAACTGTTATTATGTATGCAGATGAACTTACTGATTCTATGGAAAAAGCTATTTCTGAAACTAATAGAAGAAGAAAAATTCAGGAAGAATATAATATAAAACATAATATTGTTCCTAAAACCATTAAAAAATCAGTCAGAGACACTATTAGCATTACAAAGCAAGAAGATATTGGCGTCGAATTTAAAATGGAATCTCCTGATGATATCAAAAATACAATTAATAGTTTAACTGATGAAATGCTTAAATATGCTGCTTCAATGGAATTTGAAAAAGCTGCTGAAATTAGGGATAAAATTAAAGAATTGGAAAAATTGATACAAAACTAATTGACAAATTTTTTGTAAAGATATATGATTTTACCATAAAAATTTAAAAAAGGAGGTTTTGTGATGTTAAAAAACAAAACAAAAATTATTACTATATTTCTTATATTAATTTTATTATTTTCTACAGTTTCTGTTTTAGCTGATGATGAAGTTAATGAAAATGAAATAATGCCTATTTCAACTGATAATGCAACAGAAGAAGTTCAAAATGCAGTTGAAAATGCAACTTCTAATGCTCAAGCTCAAGAAGATTCTTATAAAAAAAGTGATGTTTATTTAACAGGTGATAATGTCACAGTAGATTACATCGTAGATGGAAATTTATTTGTTATGGCTGATACTGTTACAATAAATTCACAAATTGGTGGAGATGCTTTTATTCTTGCTAAAAAATTAATTATTAATGAAGATGGATACATATTTAGTAATTTATTTACTATAGCTGAATCTGTTGAAACAAAAGGTGTTGTATATGATGTTTATGCGTTAACAAAAAACTTTACTATTTCAGGCGGATATGTTTATAGAGACTTAAAAGTATGCGGTGAAACATTAAATATTAATGGAATTGTTGGTAGAAACGCATTTGTAAACTGTCCTAATATAAACTTTAACACAAATGAAGATAATAAAGGAATTATATATGGAGATTTAAATTATTCTTCTAATTCAGAAATCTCAATACCAGAAAATGTTGTTAGCGGAAATGTAAATTATTCTGCTTCAAAAACATCTACTGAAAAATCAACACGTTCAATTATTGCTAATTACATTTTGGATTTAGGTGCATTCATTGCATTTGTATTAATTATATGGTTAATATGTTTAGCATTAGCTCCAAAATTCTTGGCTAGTACAAATAAATATGTAGGAAAGAAATCTTTAAATATATTTGGAAAAGGATTACTTACTTTAATTGTAACTCCAATAATATGTATTATATTAATATTTTTACAATTAACTAGTGGATTCTCATTATTCTTATTAGCATTATATGTTTTAGCAATAATATTATCAAAATCTTTATTTACAATTACTACAAATAATTATGTATGTTCAAAACTAAATGTAAATAAAAATACTGGAATCTTTGGAATGCTTATTGTATCTGGAATTGTTATTTGGGTAATTACTAAACTTCCATATATTGGTGGATTAGTTTCATTTATAATTGCAGTTTTAGGCTTAGGAATATTAGTTGCTTCTATACTTCCTGAAAGAGCAAAAAAAAATAAAGACTCTTTAAAAGAAGATACATCTAAAGAAATTAAAAATACAGATAAAAATGATGAAGAATAAAAAATATATAACAAAAAGAGCGAGATAGTTTAATTAAAACTTTCTCGTCTTTTTATTATTTTCTTAATTCATCAATTATAACTTTATAATCTTTAGCTATTAAAATAGCAGTTCCAGAAACTAATATGTTTGCACCAGCTTTTTTTACTGACTCTGCTGTTTTTAAATTAATTCCACCATCAGCTTCTATATCTATCTCAATATTGTTTTCTTCTATATGTTTTTTTAGAGTTGAAATTTTATCAACCATATCGTTTAAAAGTGTTTGTCCACCTTTTCCTGGTTCAACGGTCATAACCAGAACCATGTGGATATATGGCAAAAACTCGTAAATATTTTCTATGTTTGTTTCCGGTTTTACACTTATACCTACTTTGCAATGATTTTCTTTTATTTTATTTATATATTTCATTACTTCTTCTTTGTCCTTGCATGCTTCATAATGAAATGTTATTATATTAGGTTCAACAGCTAAAAAATCTTCTATTGCTTCATCTATATTTTCTACCATTAAATGAATATCTAAAGGTAAATTTGATATTCTTTTTATATATGATGCATATTCTAACATTTTCTTATATGTGTTTTTTTCCACAAATTTTCCATCCATAACGTCTATATGAAAATAATCAGTTTTTGATTTTTCCAGTGCAAAGAAGGTTTCTGCTTCTTCTCCCTTTTTTACTGAAAGTATTGATGTTGAAATCTCTACCATTTTAATCTCTCCCTTAATATTTATATTTATATTTTTCTTTTAATTCTTCATATATTTTGCAAAATCTCTCATATCTGCCAATATCGACTTTTCCTTGCTCTAGTGCCTGTTTTATACCACATTTTTCTTCTTTTATATGAGTACATCCTACAAATTCACAATTTTCTAATAATGGTTTAAATTCTTTAAAATATTTATCTAATTCTCTATACTCTATTTCAGATATATCAAATGTTGAAAACCCTGGAGTATCTGCTATATATGTATTTTCGTCAATTTCATAAATTACAGTTGATGTTGTTGTGTTTTTTCCTTTTTTGTTTCTTTGACTTATTTCTCCTTCTTGTGTAATTGTGTCTTTAAATATTGCGTTTATTAATGTTGATTTTCCTACTCCTGAGTTTCCTGAAAATGCATTAATATTTCCTTTTAACTCTTCTTCTAAATCTTCTATTCCTTCTTTTCCTTTTGCAACTGTTTTTATTACTTTATATCCTATATTTTCATAAACTGTTTTTATTTTTTCAAAGTCTTGTTTTGTGTCTAAGTCTGTTTTATTTAATACTATTACTGATTTTATTCCTAAATATTCTGCAAATGCTAGTTGTTTATCTAATAATAGTAGGTCTGGTTTTGGGTTTTTGCTTGATACTACTAATATTAGTTGTGTTATATTACTCATTTTGGGTCTTTTTATATATGTTGTTCTTGGCAATATTTCTTCTATTATTGCTTTTTTGTTTTCTTCATCTAATATTTGTATTTTAACATTGTCTCCTACAACTGGCGTTATTTCTTCTTTTTTTAGTTTTCCTCTTGCATTTGCTTCGTATATTTTATTGTCTATTTTTATTTTATATAGATTTGATATGTTTTCAATTATTAAACCTTGCATTATTCCTCCGTTTATATCATTTTTTAAAAAGAATGGAAAATTCCATTCTTTTTAGCAATTTTCTAATTTTGTAATTAGTTTACTTATTAATCTGTACTTCTATTCTGCAGTATAAGAATTTACATTACTATAAACTAATGCATATCCTCCATCATTTTTTAGCACACCATCTATATAAACTTTAACTGTAGTAGTTCCTGTTCCTTTTGCGTTTCCTGCTGATATTGCTGTCTCTGATGCTTTTACTGTTTGTGAATATATTGTATCATTTCCAACTTTAACCTCTAATTTAACATTTTTTACTTTTTTATCTGATGTTTCTTCATCTGTAGAAGTCTCATAAATATTTCCATCTAATAAAGATTTTACATTTACTGTAATTGGCACAGTTTTTACTTCTGCTAATTTATTTACAGTAATTGTTACAGTTGCACCTTCATCTACAACTTTTCCAACTTCTGTACTTTGTTTTAAAACAATTCCATTGTCTTTTGAATTATCTTCACTATATCCAACATTTACAATTAATTTTAAGTCTTCTAATGCTTTTTTAGCATCTGCTTCTGTTTTTCCTGTAACGTCTATCATTGTAACTTGTTTTATACCAGTTCCTGTACTTACATGTATTTTAACTGTATCTCCTGCATTTACCTCTGTGTCTGGGTTAGTTTCTTGGCTAATTACATACCCCTCTTTTACAGTTTTGCTTGTTTCTTCAACCACTTCTACTTTTAATTTAGCATCTTCTATTAATTCAACTGCCTCTTCTCTTTGTTTTCCTTTTACATTTGGTACTTTTGTTTTTTCTGTTCCTTTACTAATTACAACTTTTATTGTAGTTCCTTCTTTTACCTTATTAAAATTATCCATATGTTTTGGATCTTGACTAATTATGTGATTTTCTTCTATTTCTGTATTGTATTCTTCTGATTCTACTTCAAATACAAGTTTAGCATCTTTTATTTTTTGTTCTGCCTCTTCTTTTGTTAGATTTACAACATCGGGTACATCAACTTCTTTAGGATTTGTCACTTTTAATGTTAACATCGTTCCTCCGAATGCTAAGAAAAATAATAATATTAATCCTATAAAGCTACTTAATACTTTATGTTCTTTTACAAAGGTTATAAATTTACTTTCTTTTTTACCTCTATTTTTATTTGTTCTATCATATTGATTTGTAGATATTCTTTGTGTTTTAGCAGTTGGGTCATAATCAACTTCTTCTACAAAATCTCCTGATGGATTTTTTAATGCTGTCCTTAAGTCTTGTAATAATTCTGTAGCTGTTTGATATCTAAGCATTGGATCTTTTTTTAATGCTTTTAATATTATTTTATTTACTGCTTCTGGAAGATGTGTGTTTACTTCTATTGGTGGTACAGGTTCTTCTTGCATATGTTTAAGTGCTACAGATACTGGTGTATCTGCATCAAATGGAACTCTACCTGTTACCATTTCATACATAACAACTCCTAATGAATATAAGTCTGATTTTGCATCAGTATATCCTCCTCTTGCATGTTCTGGTGAAAAATAATGTACTGAACCTATTGTTTTACCAAATGCTGTTATTGTTGAATTTGATACTGCTTTTGCTATTCCAAAATCTGTGACTTTTGCTATTCCATCTTCTGTTATTATAATATTATGTGGTTTTATATCTCTGTGTATTATGTTGTTTTTATGTGCCATTTCTAGTGCTGATGCTATTTGAATAGCTACGTTTACTGACCATTTCCATGGAAGTGGTCCTCTTTCTTCTAATATTATTTCTTTTAATGTTTTACCTTGTATTAATTCCATTACTATGTAATAAATTCCATTATCTATTCCAACATCGAATATTGAAACTATATTAGGATGTACAAGTTTTGCTGCAGATTGTGCTTCTGTTTCAAATCTTTTTATAAATTCTTCATCAGTTGTAAATTCATCTCTAAGGACCTTTACAGCAACATATCTTTTCAGTACTAAATCTGTAGCTTTATATACCGTTGCCATTCCTCCATTTCCAACTTTTTCAATAATCTCGTATCTATTTCCTAATATTTTACCTTCTAAATTCATATTTTATCTCTCCCCTTTACGTGGACCTTTATATATTTTTTATTATAACAACTGTTACGTTGTCATATCCGCCTCTGTCATTTGCAAGCTGTACTAAGTCTTTTGTAGCTTGCTCTATATTCTTTGAAGCCATTTCATATATTGTTTCCTGGTCTACTAAATTTGTTAAACCATCTGAACAAATAATTAAAATATCATCTTTTAAAAATCCTTTTACCATCACATCTGGTTCTACAAATGCATTGCATCCTAATGCTTTCATTAACATATTTTTTTGAGGATGATGTGCTGCTTGTTCATTTGTTATTGTTCCTTCTTTTACTAATTTTTGTACATAGCTATGGTCTTGTGTTAGTTTTCTTATAAATTGTTTTCTTATTCTATATATTCTACTATCTCCTACATGCCCTATATATACTTTATTATTATATATTAAGCATATTTCTAAAGTAGTACCCATTCCTTGTAACTCTGGATTTTCCTTTGATTTTTCGTATACAACCATATTTGCATATTCCATACTGCTTCCTAACAATTGAATTATGCTATCTCTATCTTTTTCTATTTCTTTAAAATTATTTTCTATATAATTTTTAGCTGTTTGAACTGCTAGACTACTTGCTATTTCTCCTCCATTATAGCCTCCCATTCCATCTGCTAATATATATAGTTGGACTTCATCTAATGAATTTGATATATAAAAATAATCTTGATTTATCTCTCTGACTTTTCCTTTGTCTGATTTTGCATAAGCCTTTATCATTTTTTCACCTCTGTTCTTTTGTGATTTAGCTTATTTTCATTTTTACAATTTATTTTATATCATAAGTTGATATTTTTTGCAATATTTTTCTTAAATTCTGTTTGATAATATAAAAAATTTAAATAATTTGTTTTAGGTAAAACATAGAAATATTGAGGCATAAAACTTTCAAAGTTTTATGCCTCAATTATTAACATTGTTCCTTATCTTCTTGCTTTTTTATAATTTTTTATTTTTCATTGCATAATATCAATGCCACTTCGTATTTAGTACCTAAGTATACAAATGATGAATATCCATCATTTATCTTGATGCTTTGTATATTACCGTCTAAAATTTTAGCATTCATAAATTTTTTAGAATAATGTATACTTTGACCGGTATGTATTATGTTGTCTTCTGTTGAATTTTGGTTATTTCTCATATCGTGTGGGTATATCTACATAAAATAGATATACCTCTTTTTTATCCAACTATACCATGTTCACTATTCATTAAATATATCATTGCTTTAAAATTTTCTATTCTCTTGTATCCTCTTGCTCTTGATTTTATACTCTGTATCATACTATTTGTACCTTCTAATACTGCATTTGTTAATTTGTTTTCAAAATAATTTAATATACCACTTAATTTACTTCCTATAGTTTTTGCTGCACTTTTAAATTCTAGTAATTTACTTCTTATTGCCCATTGTATCCATTCTTTAAATTCTCCTTCTGCTATTTGTATTGAATAATTTATATTATATATATCTTGAAATGCTAATTTCAATCTGTAGGCTTTTCCTGTTTTTAAGTTCATTTTTGACATTCTTTTTATGTTTTCTTGTTGTTCCTCTTTCAAGTTACTTTGATTTTTTAGCCATAGATATCTTGTTCTTTTTAATATTGGTTGCTCTGATACTTCTGATTTTCTTACTTTATCTAGTGTTTCATTGATTACTTTCATAACATGAAACTTATCATATATTATCTTTGAGTTTTTGAATGCTTTTTTTATTCCTGCTGTAAATCCCATACTCATATCACATGTTATGTCTGTTACATTTTCTGGATTTCCATTATGTTGTATAAAAAATTGTTTAAATTTTTCTATGGTTGATGCTTTTTTTCCATCAGCTATATATAATACTCTTGATGTATCTAAATCAATAAATACTGTTATATATTCATGCCCTTTTCTTGATGTTTCATCTAATCCTATTTTCGTTACTTTTGAAAATTCTAAATTTTCCATATACTCTTTTGCATAACGATGAACTATTCTCCATAGTCTTCCATTACTTTCATTTAACAATTTTGAAATGGAAAGAATTGACATTTTCTTTGATAACTGCATTACAAATTCTTCAAACAATATTGTAAATCCTGAATTTGATTTAGCCCATGGTACTTCTACTAAATGCACCCCATGTTTTTCGCATTTTATTCTTGGAACTTTGCAATGTATATATGTCTTATGTTCAAAACAATTTAGATGTCTCCAAGTTTTATTTATTGTGTCATGAACTGAGCATAATTTTTGACATTGATTACATTTAAATTTCTCGCCTCTTTTATATTTCACATACATATGCAAATCTTTATTTTCATCTACTTCCACTTTTTCTAATACCCAGGGTTCTTCTATTCCTGCCATTAAACTAAATATTTTTATTTCATTTTCTCTATTCATCATAATATATACATCTTCATCAATGTATATATTATATCTTTTTTCTTTATTGTAAATATCATTATTGAAACTTATCCACACGATTCAGAAAAGAGCCAATAATTTTAGAATTCATAGTTCACTTAATTATTTAACACCAGTTGAATATAAAAAAGTGTCCTTATAAAAATTGTACAAAAAAGGGTTGACAATCCATCTTTTTCCTTTTAACATTGGTATTTGTTTTTGATTTATTGGATAATCCAATACT
>CAYQBQ010000038.1:0-9406 GCA_964415805.1 uncultured Clostridium sp. | reverse complement strand
CTTTATTATGATCCCATAATAGAATTTTTGTATCTATATTGTTTTGCTTAAAAGTTGGTATAAGATTAGTATTTTAGAATTCTGACATTTCTTCAGGAGAAAATATACATGATTCATATTATTGTTATCTTTCATGAATGAAGGAGGACTCCAAGGAGTTGCAATTAAATTTAAATTTGGATGAATTGACAATGCGGATTTAATCATGGGAATAAGATATTTTTTATCATTAGGTAGTTTTGAAAAATTATATGCTGTTGATTCATTGAAAGCAGCACCAAAACCGATAAATGATTGTTTTTCTATATTTGGATATATATTTATAATATTAAACTCTTCTTTAAAAAAAGCTATTTTGTATGTTCATTTGGTTTGATATCTGTAATATTTTGTTATTAGAATAATCTGTTTCTATTTTTTTTAATTTTCATAAGACTTCCTCCGATATAAATATAATATTCAAAATAGGCATAAATGTCAATTAAGGTATTGAAAGTTAAGTAAAAACATTTCTCACTAAACTATAACAAATTATAATAATAACATTATATTTTTTTTTGAAAAAAGGCTATGTTTTTAAATAAAAGTATGATAAAATGCATGTGACAAATAAAAATAAGGAGAGTGAATAAATTGTCAGAAGCCAAATATAAAAGAATACTATTAAAATTAAGTGGAGAAGCACTAGCAGGAGAACAAAAAACAGGAGTTAATGTAGAAGTAGTAGGAAAAATATGTGACAAAATAAAAGAAGTAACAGAAATGGGAGTAGAAGTAGGAATAGTAGTAGGAGGAGGAAACTTCTGGAGAGGAAGAAATGGACATCAAATGGAAAGAGCAACAGCAGACTACATGGGAATGCTAGCAACAGCAATGAATGGATTAGCACTTCAAGATGCATTAGAAGCAAGAGGAGTAAACTCA
This sequence comes from uncultured Clostridium sp., assembly GCA_964415805.1. Lineage (GTDB taxonomy): Bacteria > Bacillota > Clostridia > TANB77 > CAG-508 > CAG-269. The sequence goes on along the minus strand of CAYQBQ010000038.1, from coordinate 8,482 downwards.
AGAGTACAAACAGCAATAGAAATGAGAGAAATAGCAGAGCCATTTATAATAAGAAAAGCAGAAAAACATTTAGATAGAGGAAGAGTTGTAATATTTGCTTGTGGTACAGGACATCCATATTTTACAACAGACACAGCTGCAGTATTAAGAGCAACAGAAATAAATGCAGATATTATATTATTAGGAAAAGCAATAGACGCAGTATATTCAGCAGATCCTAAAATAGACCCAACAGCAGAAAAATTTGATAAAATATCATATTTAGAAGTATTAGAAAAAGACCTAAAAGTAATGGATTCAACAGCAACAGCTCTATGTAGAGATAACAATATTCCATTATTAGTATTTGGAATAGCAGATCCAGAAAACATAGTAAGAGCAGTTAAAGGTGAACATATAGGAACAATAGTTAAATAAAAAATATGAATGAAGGAGAGAAAAATTATGGATTATACAAATTTAAAAGAAAAAATGGAAAAAAGCATAAGCGTATATCAAGAAAAATTATCAGAGGTTAGAGCTGGAAGAGCTAATCCAGCAATATTAAATAAAATAAAAGTAGACTATTATGGAACACCAACACCAATAAATCAAATGGCAGGAATATCAGTTCCAGAAGCAAGAATGATAGTTATACAACCATGGGATATGAGTGTATTAAAAGAAATAGAAAAAGCAATTATAGCATCTGATATAGGAATAAATCCAAACAATGATGGAAAAGTAATAAGACTTGCTTTCCCAGAATTAACAGAAGAAAGAAGAAAAGAACTAGTAAAAGATATTAAAAAAATGGCAGAAGAAGCTAAAATTGCAATTAGAGCAATAAGAAGAGATGGAATTGAAGAAGCAAAAGCAGAGCAAAAAGAAGGAAATATGACAGAAGATGAATTAAAACAAGCAGAAAATGATATTCAAAAATTGACTGATAAAAGTGTAGAAGAAATAGATAAGATTTTAGAAAACAAAGAAAAAGAAGTAATGTCTGTTTAATTTAAATAATAAAATATAATAGGGATGAAATTAAAAATGGAATTCAAAGAAAGTTTAAAAAAATATCAAGATATTATAAATAAAGAATTAGATAAATATATTAAAAAAGAAAAATGTCCGGAGGAAATCTTAAATAATTCTATGGAATACAGTTTAATGGCAGGAGGAAAAAGATTAAGACCAATATTAGTTATATCAACTTATGAAATGTTTAAAAATGAATATGAAGAATGTATGCCATTTGCGGTAGCAATAGAAATGGTACACAATTTTTCATTAATACATGATGATTTACCAGAAGTAGATAATGACGACTTTAGGCATGGAAAACCAACAAATCACAAAAAATTTAATCATCCAACAGCTCTTCTTGCAGGTGATGGACTATTAAATCAGGCTTATATTGTCATAAGTGAAGAAATTTTATATTCAATAGAAAATCAATATAAAAATAACTTCCATAACAGAGCAAGGGCATTTAATGAATTTGCAAAAGCTGTTGATAGAATGATAGCTGGAGAATATCTAGATACTGAACTAGAAGGAAAAAAAATACCAAAAGAAATGTTACAATACATACATGAAAATAAAACAGGCGCATTATTAAAACTATGTGTAAGAATGGGTGCAATTTTAGCAAATGCAACAGAAAATGATATAAAAAGACTATCAAAATACGCAGACAAAATAGGATTAGCATTTCAAATAAAAGATGATATTTTATCTGAAGAAGGAAATCCAGAAGTAACGGGAAAACCAGTTGGAAATGATAAAGAATTAGGAAAATGCACATATGTATCTTACTATGGATTAGATGGTGCAAAAAAGGAATTAAATAAAATAATAAAAGAAGCAAATGATGAGCTAGAAATATATGGAGAAAAAGCAGAATTTTTAAGACAACTTGCAATATATATTAGAGATAGAAACAAATAAAATGAGTCAGAAGGGAAGTCCCTTTTTGACCTACTTTAAGGGGGAAAAATGGAACAGGAAAATTTACCAAAGCACATAGCAATTATTATGGATGGTAATAGAAGATGGGCAAAATCAAAGGGAATACCTGTAGGATTAGGCCATAAAGAAGGTGCAAAAACTCTAGAAAAAATAGTTAGATATGCAAAAAATATAGGTATAAAATATATAACAGTATATGCATTTTCAACAGAAAATTGGAAAAGATCAAAAGAAGAAGTATCAACATTAATGAATTTAATGATGAGTTATTTAGAAAGTTATAGTAAGAGGGCAGATTCAGAAAATATTAAAGTTAAAATTTTAGGAAACAGACAAGAACTATCACCAAAAATGAACGAATTAATACAAAAATGTATGGAAAGAACAAAAGATAATACAGGAATAACATTCAATATAGCGTTAAACTATGGCGGAAGAGATGAAATATTAGGAGCAGTAAAAAAGATAGCAGAAAAAGTTCAAAACAATGAGGTAAAAATAGAAGATATAACAGAACAAACAATATCAGACAATCTATATACAAAAGGTCAACCAGACCCAGATTTATTAATAAGAACAAGTGGAGAAATAAGATTAAGCAATTTCTTACCATGGCAATTAGTATATACAGAATTTGTATTTATAGAAAAAAACTGGCCAGATTTTAATGAAAAAGATTTAGATAAGGCAATTGAAATATATCAAAAAAGGAATAGAAAATTTGGAGCAAAATAAAAAACAAAGTAAAGCGAAAGGAACAAAAATATGGATTTAAAAAGAATATCATCGGGATTTATAGTAGCTCTTGCGCTTATAATAATATTATTAATACAAAATAATTTTATAACAGGAATATTATTTATGATTATAACAATAGTAGCTATGGGAGAATATTTAAAAGCAATATCAAAAGTGTGTAAACCAATAAAATGGATAGGATATTTAAGTTGTATTATAGTAGCAATTATTAATTTTATACCAAAACAAAATTTAATACCAATAACTATGTTATCAATACCATCTATATTATTGATATTATTTGCACAAGTGATAGCAACAGACATGAAGACAACATTTAAGGACATGGCATATACACTTTTAGGAATATGCTATATACCAGTATTTATGATGTTTTTATCATTAATAAATGGAATGAACAATGGAAAGATATTATTAGGGTATATATTTATAGCAGCTTGGGGAACAGATGTATTTGCATATTGCATAGGCTGTAAATTTGGAAAACACAAATTTAGTAAAGTAAGTCCAAAAAAATCAATAGAAGGTTGCATTGCAGGAACAATAGGTTCTATGTTTATAATGTTAATATATACATTTGTATTAAATAATTATTTTTCTTTTGAATATTCTTATTTCATGGTAGGAATAATAGGACTTGTATTAAGTTTGATAGGTCAATTAGGAGATTTTTCAGCATCTTGTATAAAAAGGTATGTTGATATAAAGGATTATAGCAATCTTTTACCAGGACATGGAGGAATGTTAGATAGAATAGATAGTGTGCTTTTTATAGCACCATTCGCATATATGTTATTTACAATGATTTAAAAATAACAATATGAGCCCGAGGGGAGGAATAAAATTGACAATAATAATATCAGCCTTGAAAATAATAGTTTTACTCGGATTTTTAATACTAATACATGAAGCAGGACATTTAACAGTTGCAAAATTATGCAAAGTAAAAGTAAATGAATTTGCAATAGGATTTGGACCAACAATATGGAAAAAACAAGGAAAAGAAACAAAATATGCTATAAGGTTAATACCATTACGGCGGCTTTTGTAGTATGGAAGGTGAAGAAGAAAGATCTGAAAATGAAGGATCATTTTCCAAAGCAAGCATACCGAAAAGAATAGCAATTGTAATAGCTGGAGCAACTGTTAATATTGTATTTGGATTATTAGTATATTTTATTTTAATGACTACTTCAAATACGTATGTAACAAATGAAATAAATACTGTAATAGATGGATATGCTGCACAAGAGATAGGACTACAACAAAATGATAAAATTGTTGAATTAAATGGTAAAAAAATAAAAAGCAAATATGACTTAAATAAAGTAATGGAAAAATCTGACGGCAATGAAATAGAATTGAAAATAAAAAGAAATAATGAAATCTTGGAGTATAAAATAAAACCAACAGAAGTAAAAAATAAAAGTACAGGAATATATTTAGACGAAAGTTGTAAGATATTAACAGTAGAAAAAGGTAGTAGTGCTGAAAAGTATGGACTTAAAGCAAATGATAGGATTATAAAAATAAACAATCAAGAAATAAATGGAGATTATAATAAAATAATTGAATTAATTCAAGAAAAAGGTGTAAATACGATTAATTTAACCGTTGAAAGAAATGGAAAAGAAATCTCTGTTGAATTAACTCCAGACTACATTTCAACATATTATTTGGGAGTTAATCTAAAACAATCCGAAAGCAAAGTAATAAATTATTTAATATATGGAGGAATAGAAACAAAAGAATTTGCACTCTCAATAATAGATAATATAAAAATGATTTTTACAGGTGGAGTTAAAGTAGACCAAATGATGGGACCAGTTGGAATATCAGAGGTAGTTGCTAAAACAAATGGAGTTAGAGAATTTGTTTATATGTTAGCATTAATATCTTTATCATTGGGAGTAACAAACTTGTTACCTATACCAGCATTAGATGGTGGAAAAATCTTAATACTAATAATTGAAGCGATTAGAAAAAAAACATTAAAAGAAAAAACAGAAATAAATTTACAATTAATAGGATTTTCAATTTTAATAGCATTATCTTTATATATTACGTATAATGATATTTTAAGAATTTTTTAATAATAAAAGGTGATAAAAATGGAAGAAAAAAAAGGAAATTTAATATTAGGAATAATCTTAGCAATATTAATGATAATTGCAATAGTTATTGTAATAGTTAATCCAAATAAAGAAGATAAAACAGCAAAGATAACTCAAAATATACAAGGAGAAACAAATATCCAAAAACAATCAGATAGTAATGAAAAAAATATAAATGATGAAGAAGAAAAAAATACAAGTATGAACACTGGAGGAAAATTCTGCAAAATAGACAATAAAATTGTTTTTTATGAAGATATAAATAAAAGTATATATTTATATAATGTAGATGAAAACAAAACAACTAAGTTAGCAACTGTAGAAGATTCTATAGATAAGATGTATTTTGATGGTGAAAATATTTACTATGTACCAAGCTACTATATGGGAAAAGGAATATATAGTGTAGACTTACAGGGAAACACTAAAAAAATATATGATGGAAGTTCATTACAATTATGGATTGATGGAGATAAAATATATTTTGTAAAACAAATAGGATACGACCAAATTAATGGAAATCCACAAGGTACATTATCAGTTATGGATAAAGATGGATCTAATATTACAGAACTTTCAGAAAATTTAAAAAACTATTTTTATATACAAAATGATAAAATATATTATACAACTCAAGATAGAAAAATGTATGTAATAGATAAAGACGGAAGTAATAAAGAAGAATTAGTTCAAGGAAGAAAGTTTGTAATTGATACAGCTGATAAATATATAGTATATATAGATTATGCAAGTCAAGAGGCCAAACATATATTAAACTTGGACACAAAAGAAGACAGCATAGTTGGATATTTTGGAGAAATAAAAAAATTCCAAGGAGAAACATATATAAATGTTAGAATGAGACTAGATGATGGATCACTTGAAACAGATTATACATTATTTAAAATTCAGGAAGATGGAACTCTTGAAAAAGTAGGTAAAGTTGCAAACTTTGGAACAGATTTAAAATATATAATAAATGGGAAAGCATACCTTTCAAATCAACAGGAGGGGGCATATACTATAAAACTAGAAAATAATGAAAAAGAAAATTCAGAAGATTATAATAAATGTAAATATTTTATAGGTGGATATGGTTATAAAATTGATGATTCAAATAAAGATGATATAAAAATAGAAAGAATTGAATTATAAAATTCAATTCTTTTTATAATGGTTCAACATGGACAATAGTTTTATAAACATTGCTTAATTTGGTAACAGATTCTTCTATGCTATTAGCCAAATAATGACTTTCAAAAGTAGATAAATTACCATCTAAGCAGACTGTTATAAAAATAATATATTGACTACCAACCGGAGAAGAAGAAATATTATCTATTTTTTTTATTTCTTTATGTCCATGTATAATATCTAAAATTAAATCTTTAGTTTTTTCATCAACAGAAACATCCATTAAAACATTATAACTTTCTAAAAAAATTGATATACCAGTATATCCAACCCAAATAGAAATACCAATACCTACAACACCATCAAACCAATAAACACCAAGTAAAGTTAATAAAATAGAAATTAAAGTAAATGAAGTTACAATACAGTCATTCCTATGGTCTTCCATATTTGATTCTAATAGTATATTATTATATTTTTTAGAAGCATTCTTAGTATATAAAAATAAGAATAGTTTTACAAAAATTGTTATAAAACAAACTATAACCAGAAACCACGAAAATCTAAGATCACTACCTAAAATTAAAGTACTTATTGAATCAAAAAATAGCTTGGCTGCTACAAAAATCATTGAAATTCCAATAAACATTGAAAATATATATTCTGCCTTACCATGACCGAAATTATGATCATCATCACTTGGCACACTTGCAATTTTGTTGCCTATAAAAGTCATCAAAGATGCAAATATATCGCCAGCACTATTAAAGCTATCTGCAATCATAGATTGACTATTAAAAACAAAACCTACAATTGCTTTTATAATTAGTAAAAAAATATTGCCGATAATGCCAAAAATACCGGCTTTTTTAGTTAATTTAAATTTTTCTTCATCCATAATAATATTCACCTAATTTATTTTATTAAAAAATTTAAAAAATATTATAACATACATAATAATAAATGTTAACAAAATTAAAAATAATTTATTGATTTAGATTAAAAAATATAGTAGAATAACCAATAGAGACAAGGAGAATGAAAATGGTAGCAGAAGTAATAATAAATAGTACAGCAAAAAAATTAAATAGGACATTTGACTACAATATTCCTAAAGAATTAGAAAACATGATATTTGTAGGAAGTAAAGTTTTGGTACCATTTGGTAGATTAAAAAACTTAGAAGAGGCACATGTCGTAGGAATAAAAGAAAGTTCAGAATTTGAAATTAAAGATATTGCAAAGGTAGAAAATGGATTAACAGATAAACAAATAGAACTTGCAAATTGGATGGCTAAAAGATATTTTTGCAATGTATCAGAATGCATAAAACTAATGCAAACACCTGGAACAAGAACAAAAAATGTAAATAAGAGAGTACAGGATAAAAAAATAAATGTTGTATATTTAAAAAAAGATTTTGAAGAAATAAATTTTGACATAGAAAATGGAAGGTTAAAATCAGATAAGCAGATAAGAATATTAAATTTTATAAAAGATAATGAAGGATGCAGTATTTCTGAAATAGAAGCTTTTACTGATTGCTCAAGAACTATTGTAAATACACTTATAAAAAATGGATATTTAGAATTAGTTGAAAAAAGAGTTGAAAGAAATCCTTTAAATAGTAAAGAGGTAAATAATACAAAAAAATTAAAATTGACAGATGAACAACAAGAAGCTTTTAATAAAGTTTCAGATTCAATTGATAATAATAAATATGAACAATTTTTGTTATATGGTGTTACTGGTTCTGGAAAAACAGAGGTATATTTACAATTAATAGATAAAGTTATAAAAGAAGACAAGTCAGCTATATTGTTAGTTCCAGAAATTTCATTAACTCCACAAATGTTAGAGAGATTTACATCAAGATTTGGAAAAGAAACAATAGCAGTTTTACACAGTAAATTATCAATTGGGGAAAGACATGATGAATGGGAAAGAATAAAAGATGAAAAAGCTAAAATTATAATAGGTGCAAGGTCAGCAATTTTTGCACCAGTAAAAAAATTAGGAATTATTATAATAGACGAAGAACACGACAGTTCATATAAATCAGAAGCAAGTCCTAAATATAACGCAAAAGAAGTTGCTAAAAAAATTGCAAAAGAAGAAAAAATTCCTTTATTATTAGGAAGTGCAACACCTGATTTAATAACATTTTATAATGCAAAAGAAACTAAAAAAACAACCATATTAGAATTAACCAAAAGAGCAAATAATTCAAACTTACCTAAAGTGGAAATAGTAGATTTAAAACAGGAATTAGCAAATGGAAACAGATCAATGTTAAGTCACGATTTATATGGAGCTATTGAAAAAAATTTAAAAGACAAATTGCAAACAATATTATTTTTAAACAGAAGAGGATATTCAACATTTATAATGTGCAGAAATTGTGGATATACTGTAAAATGTAAAAACTGTAACATTAGTATGACATATCATAGTTATGAAAATAAATTAAAATGTCATTATTGTGGATATGAAGAAAAATTGGTAAAGACTTGTCCAGAATGTGG
>CAYQBQ010000037.1:6373-9605 GCA_964415805.1 uncultured Clostridium sp. | reverse complement strand
CTGGATATGACATTTGAGGATTTCTGGAAAAGATATGAGGCAGATGTCAGACCGCAGGTCAGAGAGAACACATGGAAGTCCAAGGAGTATGTGGTGTATCTGAAAATCTTACCCTACTTTAAAGATATGATCATGCGTGACATTACCCCAAGGGATATCGTCCAGTGGCAGAACGAGATGCGTGAGAGCACAGATAAAGACGGGCATAGGTATTCAGGGACATACCTTCGAAAGATGCAGGCGGAGCTTTCCGCGATATTTAATCATGCAGTGAAATATTATGAACTACCAAAGAACCCAGCTGTGATTGCAGGACCATTAGGACAACATCAATCGGATGAAATGAAGTTCTGGACGAAGGACGAGTACATGCAGTTCATACCAACAATGGCGAATAAGACCTATTCCTATATGGCATTTGAACTCTTGTATTGGTGTGGTATCCGTATGGGAGAACTCTTGGCACTGACTCCCGGTGATTTCGATTTTGATCGTAATAAGATGTCCATTACCAAATCATTGCAGAGAATTAGCGGTAGGGATGTCATAACGAAGCCAAAAACGAAGAAGAGTATCCGTGTGATATCTATGCCAAAGGTAGTAGCCCAGGAGATGAAGGATTTTTTAGACAGTATCTATGGGATTAGGAGTACGGATAGAATCTTTGTCCTTTCAAAATCTTATTTGCACCATGAAATGGACAGAGGAGTAAAGGAATCCGGTGTAAAGCGTATCCGTATTCATGATTTAAGACATAGCCATGTATCCCTTCTTATAGATATGGGATTTTCAGCTGTAGCGATTGGAAACCGTGTTGGTCATGAGAGTGCAGAAATCACTTATCGTTATGCTCATATGATGCCATCTATTCAGGATGAAATGGCAGAAGCATTAGATGAAGAGTGGAGGGAGGGATTCGATGTCAGCTAGGAATAATGATCCAAAGGGCAGATACAGAAGTGAAACCATTGCATACCGTTGTTCTCCTGAAGAACGGAAGGAGTTGGATAAGCGGTGGCGACTACTGGGATATGGAACCAAGCAGGATTATGTTTTGGATGCGGTATTACATAACCAAGTGGAAGCAAAAGGTAATCCACAAATGCTTGTAAACTTCCGTAAGGAATTGCAGGAGATTTTAAGCGAATTACAGCGGATAGATGAAATTACTCCGGTGGATGAAGAACTGTTTACACCGATTCGGACAATGTTAGAGATTCTGGAAGCATTTAAGGCAGAAGCAGATGCAAAGGACTCAAAGAAGAAAGCAAAAACAGATAAGTTTTTAGAGAGGAGACATTATCGTGAGTAAAGTAATTATTTGTGCAAATCAAAAAGGTGGGGTAGCAAAAAGCACGTCTGTAGTGAATCTGGGAGTAGGATTGGCAAGTAAAGGAAAGAGGGTACTTGTCATTGATAACGATCCACAAGGATCTCTTACAGAGGCACTTGGATTTCCGGAACCGGATAAGCTAGAGGTGACATTAGCAAACATCATGGAATGGGTTTTAAACGAGGAGGATTTCGAACTGAACGCAGGGATTATCCATCATGAAGAGGGAATAGACCTTCTTCCTGCTAATATTGAGCTTTCCGGTGTAGAAACTTCCTTGGTAGGGATTATGAGCTCTGAGACTACATTAAAGGAATATATAGATATGATCCGTGACGACTATGACTATATCCTTGTGGATTGTTCTCCGAATTTAGGTCAGCTTACCTTAAATGCTCTTGTAGCTGCAGATGAGGTTATTATCCCTGTACAGGCTGCCTATCTACCTATTAAGGGCTTAGAACAGCTATTAAAGACTATCAGCCGCGTGAAACGTAAGATGAATCAGAAACTTCATATTATGGGGATTCTTATTACTATGGTAGACTATCGAACCGTCTATGCCAGGGAGATTACGGAAGTCTTATATGAACATTATGGAAGCAGTATCCACATCTTTGATGAAGTGATCCCAATGTCTGTAAGGGCAGCAGAGGCCTCTGCGGAAGGTGTTAGCATCTATAAATATGATGGAAATGGAAAAGTAGCTTTAGCTTACATGAAGATTGTAGAGGAGGTATTGGATTATGAGTAAAAGAGGATTCGGAGATAAAATCAAACTTTCCAGTTATGATGATATGTTTGGCGTGGAAAGCAGTGAAAGTGTGGATGCCATAAAGGGAGAAGCTCAAATTGTAGATATTCCTTTATCAGAGTTACATACCTTTGAAAATCATCCTTTTCGTGTAGTGGATGATGAAAGCATGGAAGAAATGGTGGAGTCTATCAAAGAATACGGCGTGCTCGTTCCTGCTATTGCAAGACCTCGTAAAGAGGGTGGTTATGAACTAATCTCCGGTCACAGAAGAAAGCGCGCTTCTGAGCTTGCAGGCAAAGAAACAATGCCTGTTATGGTAAAGGATTGTGATGATGACGAAGCTACTGTAATCATGGTGGATGCGAATATACAACGTGATGATATTTTGATCAGTGAGCGTGCCAAGGCGTATCAGATGAAGTATGAAGCTATGAAGCACCAGGGCGGTGGAAATGGCCGTTCGCTTGCAACCATGAGCGAAGAAATGGGAGAAAGTCAGAAGACGATTCAGAGATTAATCTGTATCGCAAGTTTAAATGAGAATTTGCTTCATATGGTAGATGAAAAGCGTTTGAGCCTTGGAGCAGGGCTGGATCTGTCGTTTATCAAACCGGAGGAGCAGGAGATTGTATATGCGGTGATAACGGATATGAAAGTGTCGCTATCGGGTGAGCAGACATTAAAGATTAAGGAAGCAAGCAAAAAAGGATACTTTAATGAAGACTTTCTTCGAGATTATTTATCGGAGAAGAAACCTAAACCACGTAAAGTTGTATTTAACCAGAAGAAGTTGGATGACTATTTCACACCGGATATGAGCAACGAGGATATTGAGAAGGTGATTTTTCAGCTTCTTGATGAATGGAAATCGAAAGGGGAAGTTTAATGGAGAGGCTGGAGCTGGAATTTTACTATGGGCAGGAAGCAGAGCAGTTTACGTTCTACCGTCTGCCTAAAGCTCTGATTACAGATTCGAGATTTAAAGATATATCAAATAACGCAAAGCTTCTGTACGGTCTTATGTTAGACCGTATGGGGCTTTCTGCTAGAAGCGGATGGTTTGATGAAGAAAATCGTGTATATATCAAATACTCGGTGAAAAGCATCATGGAAGATTTGAATTGTAGCAAGATGACCGCTGT
>CAYQBQ010000037.1:0-6273 GCA_964415805.1 uncultured Clostridium sp. | reverse complement strand
AAAAAGTGGACCCGAATAATAATGATTTTATAAATACTGATCATAGTGATAATAATCATATCATTCTATCAGCAGAAAAGATGGAACCGATGGATGAGACGACGGCATACATGGAGCTTATCCGTGAAAACATTGATTACGATATCATGATGAGCAGTACACAGTGGTCAGACCGGGATATGTATGAGGAGCTTTATCAGCTCATCTGTGATGTGGTATGTGTGCCAAGGAAGACAATTCGTATTGGCGGAGAAGACTACCCCTATAATCTGGTGAAGGGGAAGTTTCTGAAGCTGAATTCCAGCCATTTGGAATATGTCATTGGCTGCATGAAGAAGAATACCACAAAGGTATCTAACATCAGGGCTTATTTGATTACTGCTCTTTATAATGCACCGAATACCATTAGTAATTACTATACGGCTGAGGTAAACCATGATATGTATGGCAGTTATTAAGGGTATCCTTTATAATTGAAGGGTAAAGCGAGGTAGATGTTATGGCAAAATATGTTATCGTGCCGGATAAGCATGAAAAATTTGAAAAGAATTATGTGTTCCCATTTATTAATATAGTTCCGGCGGTTGTTTGGAGTATTCCGATTCATCAAAAGCTTTTTCCGGAAGCGGGATTTTGGATAGTGGCATTATATACGGTCGCGTTTATCGCATTATATTTGTTTGTAAGCCTAAAGCCAATTATCGCAGCGGTTCCGTGTATCGCCGGAGTGGTAATTTATACGCTAACAGCATGGATACCACTAAATCATATCGGAAACAATGTAGTGAGAATCATTTTGAAAGCAATAGCGCTGATTATCGTTATTCTGGTTGAGTTTGCTGTATGGATCAACGCAACCCTGCCGTGGTTGCAGGAGAAAACGTATAAACCAACGATTAGAAGAGTGGATGAATAGAATATGGAAGATGTAGGAGATACCAGTACTGAGAAGTGCTGGTATTTTTACTTTCACTGTTGAAGGGTAACAATTTTGCTAAAACAGGGATAATAATAGTTGAGTTAATCTGCAATTCGGTTTATTCATAATAATTTGAGTAAAGCATTACCTTGTTATACTTTTTAAGAAATAATATAGACCAGATGTTATAGAAATGTTATAATCATGTTATAACACGATGAGTCTTTTTTTGAGGTGATTATATGAAATTCTCAGAGGAAATTAAAGCGGTTAGAAAAGCTTGTCTTTTAAGCCAAGAAGAGTTTGCAAAAGAGTTAGGAGTTTCGTTTGCCACAGTTAATAGGTGGGAAACTGGAAAAACACAACCAACATACAAAGCATTACGAACGATTAAAGAGTATTGTGAGAAGAAAAAGATTTCTTTCGATATCGAGTCTGAGTGAGGTGGCAAGGATGTCTAAAACAACAAATATAAACAATAGAAGGTATCTTGGAAACAAGTACAAGTTGCTTCCTTTTATAAAAGCAACTGTAGATGCAGAATGCAAATCAGTTGAGTCAGTGTTTGATATATTTGCAGGGACTGGAGCAGTATCTTCCGCTTTTCAGGATAAAAAGTTAATAACAAATGATATCATGTATAGCAATTATATTTGCAATTATGCATGGTTTTCAGCAGAGGAGTACGATGAGAAAAAAGTAGCAAAGCTAATAGATAATTACAATTCTGTGGAAATACATGAGAAAAACTATATGACTGATAATTTTTCAGATACATATTTTAGTGCTTTGGATTGTTCTAAAATTGGATATATACGTCAAAACATAGAAGACCTTTTTTCAGAAAATAAGATTAATGGACGAGAAAGAGCTATTTTAATTACATCATTGTTATATGGAATGGACAAAATCGCAAAAACATGTGGGCATTATGATGCTTATCGTAAAGGCGTGGAATTTGATACGCATTTAGAATTGGCGATTCCTTTAGCACGACATGATAATAATTCAGATAATATGTGTTTTAATATGGATTCAAATGAATTAGCTTTAGATATCGAAGCAGATTTAGTATATATTGATCCGCCGTATAACTCAAGGCAGTATTGTGATGCATATCACTTATTGGAGAATGTTGCTCGATGGGAAAAACCAGAGGTTTTTGGCGTAGCAAAGAAAATGGATAGATCAAAACTAAAAAGTAAATATTGTACTAGAAAGGCAGCAGAAGCTTTTGAGGATTTAATAAAGAAACTTAAGTGTAAGTATATTCTCCTTTCGTACAATAATATGGCTCAAAAAGGAAATGATAGATCTAACGCTAAAATTTCAGACGATGATATTTTTCGGATACTAAGAGCAAAAGGTGAAGTAAAGGTGTTTTCTGAAGATTATAAAGCTTTTACTACGGGAAAGTCAGATATAAATGATAACCAGGAAAGATTATTCCTGTGTATCTGTAATTTGGAGGAATAGATGATACAATCACCGTTAAACTATACAGGAGGAAAATACAAACTATTACCGCAGATTTTACCGTGTTTTCCGACTGAGATACATACATTCGTAGATCTTTTTTGTGGTGGATGTAATGTCGGTGTAAATGTTGTGGCAGATAGGCATATTTACAATGACAATATGGAATCGCTAATTGGTTTATACAAAGTGATGAAAAAAACAGATAGTGGCAAGTTCATAGAGATAGTTCAAAAAACTATAGATGAGTACGGACTATCTGATGTCAAGAATTATGGTTATGAGTATTATAAATGTAATAGTGCAGAAGGCCTTAGTTCATACAATAGGGATAAGTATATAAGACTGAGAGAAGACGTAAATTCTAGTACAAAACATGATAGTGAGTATTATATAAAGCTCTATGTATTAATTGTTTTTGCGTTTAATAATCAGATTCGCTTCAATCGAAAGGGAGATTATAATTTACCGCCCGGAAAACGTGATTTTAATGAAAAAATGCAAAAAAAATTACAGAATTTCTTAGAGGTGATTCACAAGCAGAACAACGAGTTCTTTATGAATGATTTTACTTCATTTAAAACATTTGATTTAGGAGAGAATGATTTTGTATATGCGGATCCTCCATATTTGATAACCTGTGCAACTTATAATGAACAAGGAGGCTGGAACGAGGAAAAGGAGTACCAACTACTAGAGTTGTTGGATGAATTAGCAGGAAAGGGAGTCAGATTTGCTTTATCTAATGTTTTAGAAGCAAAGGGAAAACGTAATGATATCTTAGCCGATTGGGTTGCTAAAAGACCAAAATATAAAATGATTGAACTGAATTATTCGTATGATAATGCTAATTATCAGAGACGTGGAAGAAGTCAGAAGACTAGAGAAGTGCTTGTAGTGAATTATTAGGAGGATAGAAGATGAAAGTATCAGCAGGTCAGGTATTTAATTTAATGGATACAAATGGTCGTCGAAATGATGTTATTGAGGCGTTACAAGGGTATTTAACTATTTTAGATGATATCGAGAATAATAAGAAAATGGAATGGGCAGCTATGCCAACAAGTTTAGCTCAATATGAGTTCTATAGGCAGGCAATAGAGCTGTCACCAGATGTTTTTGGCAAGCATAAACCATATGATGATTTAATTGATGAATTAGATAATAATCTTGAGTTTGCAGATGCTGTGGCTGGCTATGATATTAATTGGATTCAAGATAACAGCTTAGAGTATAGTGATTTGATAAAACAATTTGATTTGGGTATAGAGGATAGAGCACGACATTATACAAGTAATCTTGTTAAACTAGGATTTGCAGATGAGAATAGAGTAATATCTGATGTGGGCTCATTGCTGCTAGATTTAAAAAAGTTAAAGAAGGACAAACTTGAAAAAATGCTACCTATAGATGGGGTTAATATAGTTTATCTTCGCCAGCTTTTAAAATTACGTTTGTTTGATAAAGAAGGTGAACGTTTTTATTCACCGTTTAATTTAGCAATTTATGCGTTATTAAAGAGACATCGTTTGTCAGAGAATGAGTTTTCAGAATTGGTTCAGGGATTAAGTCCTTACAGTGATTTCACCAACATCTGTGATTATGTTGTGAATTATAAAGAAGGTGGTATTGTTGCAGATATTGAGGTAGACGTGCCGAATTCGCTTCAGATTAATGGTAGAATTCCGGAAAATGAGTTCCGTACTCATTTTAAAAATAGAAAAAGCAATTCAGCGGTTGATGTTTATTGGAACTTCTATACCCTTTTGTATGAATTTGGTGTAAAAAAAGATGTGGCTTCGATGGAGAACTTGTTATCCTATTATGAAGATAATAGGACTATGCTCAATAAGGCATTCGGAAAAGGTCAGAATCTCTTTATAGATAGAGCCGGAGTTCGCCCTAATAGAGATGATTTTTTGGAAAACTTTACAAATATGTACGAGGATGACATTAATGTTAATATCTATAAACAGTTTTTCCTTTCAAAGCTGCTAGATCAAATACGAGAGTATTCTGATACTACGAAGAGAATCTTTAAAGCTACAGGTATTATCAGCTTTGATAATGGATATGTTGAACTTGCATACAGAGAATTGTGTGAATGCATTTTTGACGAGGAAATACTTGAACATAAAATTGCTGGATTAATTGCTGATGAGTTACATCCAGAATATGATTGTTATGAAGAATATGAAGATGGTGTAAATAGTTTCTTCTGTAGTAATACTTCTGTGTCAGAAATATTCCAGTACTATGAAGCTGAAACAAAAACTATTGAAGATAAAATTAAGATCGAGTTTCCAAATACTGAACTTGAAGATATCGCTGGTGTTGTTGAGAGTAGAAGAAAACAAGAATTTGCAGAATATTTAAATAGAGTATATCCATTAACTAAGGTAAAGGAAATACTGGCACTGTTCGCAGATAGATCAAACGATAAGACAATAAAAGAGATGGTTAGTAAGGATGCAACAGTACCGACTATTTACGAATATATAGTCGGTATTGCATGGTACTATTTTTCAGGAAAAAGAATAGATCTTTTAGGCAGTTTTAATCTGACGTTATCCGCAAACTTTGAACCTCTTATGCATGCAGGTGGAGGTCAAGGCGATATAGTTATATATGAGAATGACAAAGTTGTAATGTTAGAAGCCACATTAATGAATGCAAATAGCCAGAAACGAGGTGAGTGGGAACCTGTACTTAGACATTCTATCAATCTTAAGGTTGAAGAAGAAACGGCGAATACGGAGAGGGTGGTTACAACTTTCTTTATAGCTGATACTTTTGACTATAATACGATTAATATATGGAAAGCGGTTGCTTCGGTTCCACTTCAATCATCGGTAGATAAGGATAAGTTCACAGATAATGTAGTAATAATGCCAATTAGTACGGAAGAATTGTCAGGTTTAATGGATAAAAATGATGAGTATGATGAAATGATTACAAAAGTTCATAGACTATTTGAAGTGGATAAGGTTAATTTTGATATTAACTGGAGAGATAAGTTTATGAATGCGATGGTAAATTAGTTTTTATAAGTAGTTCACACATACTGGTACAGGCTTTACTTTATATATCTTTGTATAATCTATGAAGTTACATATTTCAGATAGGTTTAATTGTGTAGAACAGTAAGAAAAGCTTGCTAATGAGTAAAGAAATAGAGGGTGTATATTTGAAGTACATTGTAAAACGTATCATGGAACCAGATTATGGTTGTGAAGAAAGAATGGACGATTATGTTCCTTTGGACAAAGTAATTCTGAGAGACGAAAATGGTCAGGAAATTGAAATGGATATTTCTGATAAAGAGCTTTATCAAAAGGATATCAGTGAAGGTGACTGGGTGTATTTTGATCTCAATAATGTGATTTTTAAAGAATAATGTATAAGGTGGTAAAACCTATGGCAGACAAACGATTGAACTTAGTACCATTATCTTTAATTGCGGAAGCATTAGATATGGCTACAGATGGATGGAAACAGTATCTGGATCTTGAAGATATGAAGTTAGCAGCTATTCCGGATAATCCTGATGATATCCCAGAGTATGTGGCGGATGAAGAATTAGAAAAAGCTATTCGAGAGGATAAAAGCGGCAGATTTATTCTACTTCCATCTGAGGAAGAAGTTGATGAACTTAACGATGAATATGATTTCTTAGATAAAAATGGTGTAAGGCTTTTTGCTTTGGAATGGTGTCAGCAACATAGTTTATCGTCATTGGATGATTTGGAAATTATAGGTAAGATATAAATCGGAACTTGTGGTCAATCTGACCACAAGTGATTCGACTTTTAAGGGGTGCTTTGATGGAGATTGTAAGAATTGTTATTAAAGGGGAATCCGGATATTGTTCTATAGAT
>CAYQBQ010000036.1:0-9740 GCA_964415805.1 uncultured Clostridium sp. | reverse complement strand
TATCTCTTATTCAATTTTTTTCTAAAATTTTCCTACTAAAAGTTTATACTAACTTATTTTTTCTTAACAATTAAAAGTTAATTTTTAAATTTTTTTATGACATTTTCAAAAGTTGTTTGCATAATTTTATTATTACAAAAAATTTCAGATTCTTAACCTCAAAGCATTTAACACAACAGTCAAACTACTAATTGTCATTGCAAATGCCGCAAGCATTGGATTCATAGTAATTCCAAACGGTTGCAAAATACCACAAGCAATTGGAATCATACAAACATTATAGAAAAACGCCCAGAATAAATTTTGTTTTATATTTCTTATAGTCTTTCTACTAATTTCAATTAAATCATTAATTTTTTCCAAGTTATCATTCATAAGAACTACTTGTGAAGAATCCATTGCAATATCTGTACCACTTGAGACTGATACGCCAATATCAGCTGTTACAAGGCTAACACTATCATTTATTCCATCACCACACATCATTACAAGTCCATTTTCTTTTAATTTTTTTATTCGCTCTGATTTTTCTTTTGGTGTGACATTTGAGATAACCTTATCAATTCCAATTTCTTTTGCTATTATTTCTGCAGTTTTCTCATTGTCACCTGTAAGCATTACGATGTCAATGTTTCTATTTTTTAATTTTTGTATTACATCAATAACATTTTCTTTTAAGATATCTTTTACTCCTATTAATGCTATTAATTCATTATTTAGGCTAACAAATAAAATACTGTTTCCTTGATTTACCAAGTCTTTTTCGTCTTGTGCATTGTCTATTTTGATATTATTTTCTGTCATTAATTTTTTATTACCAATTAAATATCTATCTCCATTTTGTGTTATTCCTTCAATACCAAATCCTGGTATTGCTTTAAATTCTTTTATTTCTTCTAGTTCTATTTTTTCTTCTTGTGCTTTTTTTACAATTGCTCTTGCAATTGGATGTTCTGATTTATTTTCTATACTTGCAACTTTTCTTAATATTTCTTTTTCTTCTATATTGCTGTAATTATATATTTTTGAAATGCTCAATTCGCCTTTTGTTAGTGTCCCTGTTTTATCAAAACAAATTGTTTTTACTTTATGTGCATTTTCTAATGTTTCACTTGTTTTTACTAATATTCCCTTTTTGCTTGCATTACCTGTTGCTATAACTATTGCGAGTGGTGTTGCTAAACCCAAACTACATGGACATGCTACAACTAATATACTTACAAATATATTTATTGCAGTTGCTACATTTTTTGAAATTAGCAACCATAAAATAAATGTTAAAATTGCAATTACCAAAACTACTGGTACAAAGTATCCACTTATTTTGTCTGCTATTTTTGCTATTGGTGCTTTTGTGCTTGTAGCTTGTGTTACTAGTCTTACAATTTCTGAAACAGTTGATTCTTTGCCGATTTTTTCAGCTTTGTATTTTATTGTTCCTTCATAGTTTATACTTCCAGCAATTACTTTTAAGCCTTTTTCTCTTTTTACTGGTACACTTTCACCCGTTATGAATGATTCATTAATATGTGTTGTTCCATCTGTAATTTCTCCATCAACTGCAATTTTTTCTCCTGGTTTGCAAATTACAATATCACCTTTTTGTATTTTGTCTAATGTTACTGTGACTTCTTGTCCATCTCTTAAAATAACTGCATTATTGGGAGTTATACTCATCAGTTGTTGCAATGCTTCTTTGGTTTTATCTTTATTTTTATTTTCTACATATCTTCCGATTCCTATAAAGAATATGACTATTGCTGCTGATTCAAAATAAAGGCTTTCAACATGCATTGTGTGTCCTTTTAAAATTTGAATTGTTCCATATATACTGTAAATATAACTTGCTAGAACTCCTATCATTACTAGTGTGTCCATATTTGGTGTTTTGTGTATTAAATTTTTATATCCGTTTTTTATTATGCCTTTTCCTAAAATTAAAACTAGTGTTGTTAGAATAAATAATGATACTGCATAATTTATTGGATGTGTCATCATGTTTAAAAATGGAATTACTGGCAATCCAACCATATGTGACATTGATATATATAATACTAATATTGATATTATTGTTATTGCAATTAGTTTATATTTTTCGTTCGTCTTTTTCTTTTCTTCTTTTTCAAAATTGTCTATTCCTAAACTAGTGAACCCTGCTTTTTCTACGAATTTTTCCACTTGTTCTAGTGTTAGTTTTTTGTCATCATATTCTATGTTTGCATTATTCATAATTAAATTTACTGTTGCTTGTTTTATTCCATCTTGCTTATTTAGGTATTTTTCCAGTCCTGAAGAACAAGCACTACATGTCATTCCGTCAATTTTTAATAATACTTTTTTCATAGTAATTATTCTCCTTTGAAACCTGCATCTCCAATTGCCTCTTTAATGCTTTCTAGGCTAATTTTTGTTTCGTCGTATTTTATTGTTGCTTTCTTTTCTTCTAAACTTACTTTTGCTGTTTCTACTCCATATAAATTATTTAATACTTTCTCTAATCTTGTTGAACATCCTGCACAATGCATTCCTTCTATTTTTAAATTTGTTTCTTTCATTTTATTTTCCTCCTTAATTTTTGATATACATATTATTTGCTTAAATACAATGTTTTATTTATTGAATCTTTTGAAAAGTCCTATTAGTTCGTCTATTACTTCTATATTTCCCTTTTCTATGTCTTCTGATACACAAATATATAAATGTTATTCCTGCTAACTGTCCTTCTATCCTGCTTAGTCTATTTATTATTAGTTTTTTTCGTTTTCCCCTCTAAGTGTTTTTTATGTTTGCATTCTTCCATCACATCACTCACATTGGATAAAATGTATATTATTTTTTGTCTATTTATTGGATTATACCCTGGGTCCATTACTAAAAATACTAATGTTCCGCTTCTATATAATGTCGTACTTGCACCACTATTTATTAGGTGTTCTAATACAATATCTTTTTTCTTTATAAGTCCTCCAAATCCATTTAAACCATAAAATTTATGTGGTGCAAATGATATTAAATCAACATAACTTAAATATAATTCTATTTTTCCGACACCCTGTGTACAGTCAACATGTAAAAAACAATTAGGATAATCTTTTAAAATTTCTGCTGTTTCATGTATCGGCTGAACAATTCCAACCTCACTATCAACATAACAAATTGATACTAATATTGTGTCTTGTCTTATTAGACTTTTTAGATGTTCTATGTCTACTTTTCCATTGATTGTAATATTTAGCACATCAACTTCATATCCTTGTTCTTTTAAATATGTTAATGGACTGCTTACAGACGAATGCTCCAATCATGTGTTGAATTTGGATTTGCAAAGTATTTAATGGTTGTTTCATTAAATGTTTTTAATATTTCTAGGTCAACTGGTGTGTTTGCTGCATAATCTAAATATATATTTTTCTTCATTTTATCACCTTTTATATAATTTTAAAAAAGTATACACCCTCTATCAATTTATTGTCAATATTCCTAAATGTTCTAATAATATTTTTAGTCCTAATAATATAAGAATAATTCCACCTATAAATTCTGCCTTATTTCCATATTTGTCTCCAAATCTGTTTCCCACTTTAGTTCCAATAATTGACAAAATAAATGTTATAATTCCTATAAGTGATATCGCTAAAATCAAATTTACTTTTAAAAATGCAAATGTTATTCCAACTGCTAATGCATCTATACTTGTAGCTATTGCCAATACTATCATTGTTTTAAAATTTACATCATCACAAAAATTATCAGATTCTTTGCTAAATGAATCCTTTATCATGTTTCCACCTATTATTGTTAATAAAAGAAAGGCTACCCAATGGTCAAAATTAGTTATTATATTTTCAAATGTTGATCCTAGAAAATATCCTATAACAGGCATTATTGCTTGAAATCCTCCAAAATATAATCCTATTATGAATGCTTTTTTCCAGTCCATTTTTTTCATTGATATTCCCTTACATATTGCTACTGCAAATGCATCCATTCCTAGTCCTATACTTAATAGTAATAATTCTATTATCCCCATATTTTCATCTCCTAAATGCTTATATATAATCTTATTATATTTTTAATAATTTATGTTTTTATATCATAATCTTATTATATTATCAATCTCTTATTTTATATTCTTGTAATTTTATTGAATTTTTTGACTTAAAATATTTGCCCCATTGAATTTATAGTTCAATGGGGTATTTTTTTGGAATTAATACGCATGAACTTTTGAATTTAAATAATAGAATTGATCATCATGTTTGTCTAATCTTTTTTCGCATTTTTCTATTTTTTGTTCTTCTGAATCAAATTTCTTTATCTGACCTGTTACTACATCTAATAGAATTTCTAGTTTTTGACCATGCTCTACTTCGATTTTTGCTACTGTTTCACTTAGTCTTTTTAATTCTGCCTTTATTTCTTTTTGCTCTTCTATTAATTGCTTTTGACCACCAAATAATTCATTTTGTCCTTTTGATAGTTCTTCTTGTTTCTTAGATAATTCATCTTGACCTTGTTTTAAATCCATTAATATTTTGTCTCTCTCTTCCTGTCCTTTAAATAACTTTACCTGTCCTTTAGCCAATTCATCTTGTCCACGTTTTAAATCTATTAATATTTGATGTATTTCGTCCTTTGCCATATTAAATCCTCCTTTCAAAAAAATTTAGTAAATTTACTATGTAATTATTATACAATGTTACCTTATTAGTGTCAATAAAAACTTTTCGACAAAATATGACAAAATAAATGAGACAAATTAGGACTGTCCCAATTGTCTCATTAAATCCACTCTTTATACTTTTTAATATACACTTTCTTTGCAAGAGAAGCAATAATACAATACAAAAATGTAACTACAAAAATCATAAATAAATATTTTGCACCAATAGGTACAAGTCCAATAGAATTACCTAAAGTTGTAAATGGTACAGCAATACCAACTAATATCAATAAAATTGATGATGCATATACATATTTATGAGCATTACTTTGGACGAACGGAACTTTCGCAGTTCTTATAATATGCATTCCAAATAAGTTTGAAACTATGCTGTAAGTAAACCAAATAGTTTGAAAATGTGATACATCTCTTAATTTAAATACAAACCATAATGTTAAAAATACAACAATATCAAATGCTGAACTTACTGGTCCCATAAATAGCATAAATCTTTTTAAACTCTTGATATCTAGTTTCTTTGGCTTTTCTAATGATTCTTTATCAACATGATCAAATGGTAATGTCATTTGTCCAAAATCATATATCAAGCCTTCAACTAATAATTGAATTGGTGTTTCTGGTAAAAATGGCAAAAATATGCTTGCTACAATTACAGATACTACTTCTCCAAAGTTGAAACTTGTTGCCATTTTGATATATTTCATTAAATTTACAAATGTACGTCTTCCGCTCTTCTACACCGTCTAACAATACATTTAAATCTTTTTCAAGTAATATAATATCTGCTGATTCTTTTGCTATATCTACTGCTGTATCTACTGATACACCTACATCCGAGTTTGTTAATGATGGGCTGTCATTTATTCCATCTCCCATATATCCTACTACATTTCCATTTTGTCTTAATAGTCTTACAATTCTAGCTTTTTGTATTGGAGAAAGTTTTGCAAATATGTTTGTTTTCTTTAACAAACGCATTACCCCAATATCTGGAAGTTTTTCAATTTGGCTTCCTAAAACAATATTTTTTGAGTTTATTCCAACTTTTTCACATACACATCTTGTTACATCTGCATTGTCTCCTGTAAGAACTATAACTCTAATTCCCGCTTTATTTAGCTTTTTAATAGATTCTTTTGCACTTTCTTTTGGTGGGTCTAAAAAGCCTATAAAGCCCAATAGTACCATATTTTTTTCGTCTGATACTTCAAAATTTGATTTGTTTTCTATATCATTTTTTTGACATACGGCAACCACTCTTAAGCCATCTTTGTTTAATTGTTTACTGATTTTTTTAATATTGTCTTTAATTTCTTTTGTTATTTTGCTAACTTGTCCTTTATAATCAACCATAGTACAAATGCTTAAAATTTCTTCAACTGCACCTTTTGTAATTAATTGTATTTTCTCTCCATCTGATACAATAACTGACAAACGCCTTCTAGAAAAATCAAATGGTATTTCGTCAATTATTTTATATTTTTCTGTAAGTTCCATTAAATTATTTTCAGAGGCTCTTTTTATTACTGCCTCGTCTATGCTTCCTTTTAGTCCAGTTTGAAAATATGAATTTAGAAATGCGTGTTTCAAAACTCTTATATCTTCATCGCCATTTATGTCTAAGTATCTTTCAAGTACTATTTTATCTTCAGTCAATGTTCCTGTTTTGTCTGTACATAAAATGTTCATTGCTCCAAAGTTTTGAATTGAATCAAGTTTTTTTACAATGGTTTTCTTTTTTGACATTCTTATTGCACCTTTTGATAAACTTGATGATAAAATTACTGGCAATAATAATGGTGTTATACATATTGCTATTGCAACTGCAAATGTGAATGCTGTTACAAATTCATGTTTTTCCACATTTATAGCAAATACTAATGGTATCATAAATAGCATAAATTTTATCAGTAATCTACTTATGTTTTCAATCCCTTTTTGGAAAGCTGTTTTATCTTTTCCTGAAGTTATTGTGTGTGCTATTTTTCCAAAATATGTTGAATCTGCTGTTTTTATAACAATACCTTTTGCTGAACCAGATATTACATTTGTTCCCATAAAACAAATATTATCAAAATCTGATATATTATCTATTTCATTTTCTTTATCTTCTAATTCCACAGTTTTCTTAACACTATCAGATTCACCTGTTAAAGATGATTGTCCAACATATAAGTCTTTTGCTTCAATTACTCTTAAATCTGCTGGTACCATACTTCCTGCTGATAATACAACAGTATCTCCAATTACCACATTTTTAATTGGAATGTCTAGTTTTTGCCCATTTCTAATTACTGTTGTTTTTGTTGCAACCATTTTCTTTAGTTTTTCTGCTGCTTTATTTGACCTAAATTCCTCAAAAAAATCTAGTAATGTGCTTGCAATTACCAAAATTGCTATTACTATAATATTTGCATAACTTGGTGTTTCTGGTAAAATAACATCTGTATAAGTTAATATAAGTGCAATTCCAATTAATATGCAGTTAAATGGTGTTACCAAACCTTCCCAGAAATAGTTATACCATTTTTTAGATTTTGCTTGCCTTATTTCATTTGGACCTAATTTTTGTAGTTTGGCTTCTGCTTCTTCGTTTGTTATTCCATTCTCTTTTATTCTGTATTTTTGTATAAATTCGTCTTTATTTATTTTGCTTTCATTTGCATACATTTTGTTTATGTCTACGTCTTCTTTTGTATTTGCCATTAAGAATCACATTCCTTTCTTTTTAAAAGGTTGAAAAATATTATATTTTCCAACCTTACTTTGTTTATATTATGGCACATTATTTTTCAAATAATACAACCTGATTTTGTTTTAAGCTTTTCTGAACATCAATAACTCTTTGATTTGAAGAACCTTTCCACTTCAAAGTAGGATTGTGTAACTCGTCAACATATTGTCCATCAACTAAAACATCCAAATATTTAGTAACTTCTTTGTCTTTTAAATCTTTATCAAATTTAAAACCTGACCATGCCCAAATATTTTTGTTAGGATATTTTTCTTTAAATGCTTTTGCCAATTTTGTAGTATTCTCAATGTTTTGGGGATGCATTGGTTCTCCACCTAAAATTGATAGCCCTTCAATATTATCATTGTCTGATAATTCTAGTATTCTATCTATTGTTGCATCTGTAAATTCCTTTCCACCTTTAAAATCATGCGTTTCTGGATTGAAACAATTTTTGCAGTTAAATGCACATCCCTGCATAAATATTGATACTCTAACTCCTGGTCCATCTGATATATCCATTTTTCTAATTTTATTATATCCCATTTATATCATCCTTCTTTATTCATCATCTTTGTTGTCAATGTGTAGAACTCTTTCTTTTATTTCTTGTGTTCTTCCTTTGTTCCAGAAATTACTTCCTATATATCCACATGTTCTTCTTGCTACATTCAATGTGTTATGGTCTCTGTTTCCACAATTTGGGCAATACCATTCCAAATTATCATCGATTAATATTTCACCATCATACCCACAGTTTTGGCAATAATCTGATTTTGTATTTAATTCTGCATACATAATATTGTCATATATGAATTTTATTATTTGGATAACTACTTCCAAATTGTTTTGTAAATTTGGTGTTTCAATATAATATATAGCTACTCCTGGGCTTAATTCTTGGAACTCACTTTCTAATTTCAATTTTGAAAATGAATCTAGTTCTTCAAATACAGGAACATGATAAGAATTTGTAATATAGTCTCTATCTGTTATTCCTTTAATTACACCAAATCTATTTTTTAGACATTTTGCAAATTTATATGTTGTAGATTCTATTGGTGTTCCATAAACACTGTAATCCATGTTTTCTTTTTCTTTCCATTCATTACATTTTTCGTTTAGTTTTTTCATTACTTTAACTGCAAATTCTTTTCCTTCTCCATTATCTGTATGACTATGTCCTGTCATATATTTTACACATTCATATAATCCTGCATAACCTAAAGAAATTGTTGAATATCCACCATGTAATAAGTCATGTATACTTGCTCCCTTTGGTAATCTTGCTAATGCACCATGTTGCCAAAGAATTGGTGCAACATCACTTGTCGCTTTGCTTAGTCTTTCATGTCTTGCTTGTAATGCTCTATGGCATAATTCTAATCTTTCCTCATAAATATCCCAGAATTTATCAAAGTCTTTTCCAGATGTTAATGCAACGTCTACTAAGTTAATAGTTACAACACCTTGATTAAATCTTCCATAATATTTAGGTTTGTTTGTTTTTGGGTCAACATATGGTGTTAAGAATGAACGACATCCCATACATGGATAGCAGTTTCCGTTACCATTTTTATCTTTTTTAAGTTCTAACATTTTCTTTTCTGAAATGTAATCAGGTACCATTCTTTTTGCTGTACACTTTGCTGCTAATTCTGTTAAATACCAATATTTACTGTTTTCATGTATATTGTCTTTTTCTAAAACATATAGTAGTTTTGGAAATGCTGGAGTAACATATACTCCTTTTTCATTTTTCATTCCTTCTATTCTTTGTCTTAAAAATTCTTTTATTATCATCGCTAATTCTTCTTTATATTCTTCTGTTTCTCCTAAGTAGAAGCACACACTTAGAAATGGAGATTGTCCATTTGTTGTTGTCATAGAATTAATTTGATATTGGAATGTTTGTACACCGTCTTGTACTTCTCTTGCTAAATCTTCTTTTGCAAATTTTTCGCATAATTCAGCTGATAATTTTCTGTCTTGATATTTTTTTAGATATGCTTTATAGCTATCTCTTACAAATGGTGCTAAATGTGTCATTGTTACTGTCGCTCCACCATATTGGCTTGATGTTACTGCAGTTATTATTTGTGTAGCAATTGTCATTGCTGTTAAAAATCTATGTGGTTTTTCAATCATTACTCCATTTATATTTGTTCCATTTTGTAACATATCTTCTAAGTCAATTAAATCACAATTATGCAATGCATTTTGTGCAAAATAATCTGCATCATGGAAATGAATTATTCCTTCGTCATGTGCTTTTACTATATCTTCTGGTAATAAAAATCTTCTTGTTATATCTGTACTTGT
>CAYQBQ010000035.1:0-9759 GCA_964415805.1 uncultured Clostridium sp. | reverse complement strand
GTGCAACTGAGCCACCATTCCGTTATTAACTGAGCCACCATTCCGGCGATAACTGCATTTTCTTAACAGTACTTGTCACCGGCATTTCTAAGTCCTCCAGTTTCTCAATTTTCAGATTCGTTGTGACAGGTGATTTGATAATCATCGCAAAGCCTCCTTTATCAGCTTTTACGATGATACCATTTGTACATTTTTATTCCGGAACTTTTGTACATATTCAATTATGACATAGCAGCTTATGTAGTTAGTGTTGATATAATTTGAGAAAAAAGTATTTGGAGGTTTTCCTTTATGGCAAAGGATATGAAGTCTTTTATAGAAGGAAAAGTCAAAAAAAGAATCACCGGATATCGGAACGAAAATGAATTAATCGGTTCTGAATATGCAAGAGAAAATGAACTTGGAAGATCGTATAAAGGACGCGAAATTCTTGAGCTGATTCAGAATGCAGAAGATGAATTAACAGATGATTTGCCAAAAGAAGTATATATATCCTTTGATGGAGAAGTATTATCTATCGCCAATTACGGAGAGCCTTTTTCTGAAGAATGTATTACTTCTTTGATGTATTCAAATACGAGTAATAAGAAGAACCGTAAGAAGAAAGTTATTGGGAATAAAGGAACCGGATTTAGAGCTATTCTTGGATGGGCGGAAGAAATAAGAATTGACAGTGCTGACTTACATATTAAGTTTTCTCATAAGCATGCTCAAGATGTATTAAAGAATGAAGTGTTTAAAGGAGAGACGTTACCGAAAGGTACAAAGGCTGCTACTTTAGTTTTCCCCGAATGGCAAGATGAGCCATATGAAGGTGAATATACTACAGAAATATCTTTGAAGATAAAGAAAAATGATAGAATTATTGCGGACATCCGTGAACAGTTAGAGAATCTTAACGGGAATATTTTGCTGTTTCTTAACAGAACAGAGAAGTTAGTTATAAATCTTGAAGGACGAGAGTTTTGCTTTGAGAAAAAAGCTACTGGGCCAGATAAAGTCCGTTTGTCTAAAATGGAGGACGGGGAGGAAGTCTATTCAAAAGAGTGGCTCTTGAACAAAAAAGAAGGTTTAATTGGTGACGAGAATTACTCTATTGTTATTGCTTACGATATGGATGGAGAAATTCCGGATAATCCATATCTCTATACTTATTTCCAAACAGATGTAAGATTTCCATTTCCGGTGTTATTGCATGCAGATTTTAATCTTAATGGGGATAGAAATCATTTAGTAAAAAATGATTCGAGCAATGCGAAGATTTTGGAAGACGCTGCAGAACTATTAATTGATACAGCCATTAAGGTGTATGACAAAGGCGTGTCATACAATAGGTTATTGTTTTTGATTCCCGATGAAGAACTTGAGGTCGAGCTTCAACGTTATGACTTTATGGGATTATTAAAGGAAAAGATGAAGGCTGCCGAAGTATTTCCTACAGTAAATTCCAAGTACGTGTCATATGATGAAAACTTAAAGTTTTATACATCTGGGCTGGCAAAATATTTGTCAGGAAGAGAATTCCCTGACCTGCTTATGTACTCAGATTACAAAGAAGTAGATGAGCTGCTGGAGGAGTTTTCGTATTCTACTTATACTTACACAGAAATAGCGGCAAAAGTTAAACGTTGGGTAAGTAGTCGTAAGGTAACGGACGAGAATATCCGTAAAATTGCTTACACTGCAATTCAGTTTATAAATGAATTTGGGGATACTTGTCAGTTTGACACTTATGAGGAACAGCGTCCATCATTTTTCTTTAATGTTGATAGAAAATTGATTCCAAGCGGAACGTCTGTGTTTCTGATTGATGATGATTATGAGGTTTCTAAGCCGCCGGTTTTCGCAAAGATAGAATTTATGGATCCTTACATGAGGAACTATTTCTACAAGCGTCTAAAAGACGAAGATGATTCTGGTGAAGACTCAGATGCTATCATCGAAAAGCTTGGAGCATATAACGTTCGAGAATTCAACTCTGTAGAACTGATGAATCATATGGACAAGATTATCCGGGCAAAGATTGAGAACGGGAAGCTTAAAGACGCTAGAGATAGATGGAAAACGCTTATCAAATGGCTTTGGAATAATAAAAAACTACTACTGGATGAGGATGAACCCTTTAACATAAATTTCTTAACGCGTAAGAACACGTTTGAGTATTCAAATGACCTTTATTACGGGGCAGAGTATGGCAACCAGTTATGTGAGAATCTTTTAGGTGGGATTGCACCTCAAAATATGGTTTGCGATATCAGAGAGTATATTGATGGTGGTAACGAAGAACTGGTTGAATTTCTTCGTCTTTTTGGAGTGTCTGAATTACCGAGAATGACAGTAGAAAATTATTCAGAATACACGGGATATTCCTCTGATGGCTGTAGCGATTATATAAGAACGTTGTTTAGTAAGTTGTCGTATCCTGTAACATTGGACAACACAGATGTGTTTAGAAATTTGGAGGAGTTCTGCAGACAAATTAATTATGTAGAATTACAACGAACTGAGATAGATTTGCTGGAAAAGATATTAGATACCAGCAGCACTACGTCGATTATTCAATGGATACAGGCTGATAATAGTTTGCAGAATCATTTATATACCGGATATGAGAATTCCAGCCTTTCGGTTCAGGTGATATGGGGAGATCGGCGAACGGCTAGACCGCTTGCTTCCATTGGTCGTCCTTACTCTTATATTCACCATATGTTTATGACAAGACCATGGGTTCAGGTGAACGGTAAAAGATACTCATTGTCAGATTGTGTTATTGGTCTTGATAGCCATGGAATTGATGTGTCGGATTATTTGGTTGAGCCGGCAATCGCTGATTACATTCGAGATATAGATGGCGCTAAAGGAAAAATAAAAAAAGAGTTTCAAGGAGTATTTGAAAAGCTTCAAGTTAAAAGAAGCATAGCAGACTTACCGATTTCAAAAATCTATGAGATTCTGAATTATTTGCCTACGGTGGAAGGTTCAGAAGAGTTTGCACGGAGTGTATATAACGAGATTGTAAATCGTTCAGATTTGGGATTGTCGGAAGCGGATTGTGAGTGTGAAGAGTATAAAAAATATATGCAGGATGGAAAAATTCTAACCAATAATGGATTTCAACCTGCATCAGAGAGTTATTATCTGGATGGAAAAGATGTGTGTGATAAAATTGCTAAGACTTATAATCTTATTTCTATTCCTAAAAAACGAAGCAGAACTCGCATAAAGCAGTTATTTGGAGTTGAGCCTCTTGTACTAATTGGGACGATTGTAGGTACTCCGATAATTCATCCGGAAAACAGCTGGTTTACTTTGGACTTCAGACAGTTTAGATTCCTGGCGTTTACATACAGACTAGGTGTTGTTGCAGATATTCGTAGAGAGGCTAAACTGTTCAGAGACCTTGAAATTATTATTTGTTCTGAAATAAAGGCCGAGTATAAAACTGAGAAAGATGAAAAATCTCAAGAGATAGAACTGGATGATTATGAGTATATCCTTGATGGTAAGGCTACATATTATCTGAAGGTCCCGGTTGATATGGAACATAGGGATATGATACACAATATGCAGTTGGCATCAGCTGTAGCTAATGTTTTCAGTTCATATCTTGATGTAAGTGATCTGGTTCAAAAGTATCGAGAATTATATTATGCGGGAACAAAGGATGATAGGGAATCTCTTATTGCCGAAGAGCATGAGGAAGAAGCCATCAACAGAATTAGAAAAAGCCGAGAATTATTAAGCGCTGATGAGGATTTACAAGAAGACTTTTTAGGCATCGTGAGTAAGTTATCAGGAAAACCCGAAAAATTATTTGCGCCGTATATTGAAAAAATAGACTTTGAGGACTTTGCTGCTGATTATAATGTGAAACCTATAATTGAGACACTAAGATATGCAGGAATTAATGCAAATGATTATAATTCGGAAAATCCGCCAATTGCATTTGATTTGCGACCGTATTTTGAAAAGGTTATCCAAAATGTAATGCCCAAATATCGTGAAAAGTATAAGGCTACCTGGTACAGAAAACTAAAAGGACGAAGTTTGGAGGAACGCATAAATCTGGTATCTGATTTTTTGCTGTTTGATTCCGCTGAGATAAGGGTTGAGAACGATATTGATTTTGATTGTCATAAGGCGATTGTTGATCAGCTAGAGATTGATAATAGTATCGAAGAAATGGATTTGGCTGGATTATATAATGCAAATTTAGCTACTTGGAAACAAAAGCAAAGTGATTTGCGATTTGTTGATGAGTTTATGAATCGCCCGGATAATATGAGCTTGCTTTATTATTCTGATTATGATGAATTGACCGAAAGATATAAAGTGTACTGTTCCGAGTTTGCTGTTGACGAGGAAGAAACGACACCTCAAGAGACAAGGGGAGAGACGCGTACTGTTGAAGCATTTAAAGCGACTGCTAAGCCTGTGAAAGTGAAAAAACGTAACAATAAAGGAAGAGCAACCACCGGATTTACAGCAAAAACATCCAAGAAGGAGCAAGAGCGTATTGGCCTGACGGGAGAGAAGGTAGTCTATGAGTTTCTTCTTGGTCAGGAGAATGTGGAACAGGTCACTTGGGTTTCCGAAAATGCAAAGAAAGTGGGAGTCAATCCGGAAGGTGGAGCTGGCTGTGGTTATGATATGGAATATGTAGATTCCGATGGGCGAAGAAAGTATATAGAAGTAAAAGCCTCTAAGAGTGCTAAGGAGGCTGGAGTTCGGTTCTATATGTCGGACTTTGAGTATAGATTTGGTACGGAACATGCTGAAGATTATCTTGTTTATTATGTTTCAGGGGCCAGAAGCGCTCATCCACAAATTTTGATTTTTGAAAATGTATTTAGAAATCATGATTTAAACAGAAAGA
Organism: uncultured Clostridium sp.; assembly: GCA_964415805.1. Lineage (GTDB taxonomy): Bacteria > Bacillota > Clostridia > TANB77 > CAG-508 > CAG-269. Next base: position 4,883 of record CAYQBQ010000035.1, on the reverse strand, counting down.
GCTTTACCGTGGAGACTTCGAGTGAATACACAATTACGGCACAAGCAGATATTTAGGAAGAAATATGTTGAGATAACTTCTGGTCAAATGGATCAGAAGTTTTTTGCGGGGAGATTTCATGACTTGCGCGTAAACGGTAAATCGTCAGAACCTGTCAAACTCAGCTGACCTTTGGAATAATGGAGGTGAAAAAATCTAAGATTTTTTCGACTATTCCAAAAGAGGCTAAGAGACATGGACAAGATCACTTCCGATGTCCGTCATAAACAGTGGCTTGATATCATCCATGCCTGTAATGCCAGCGGTCTTACAAGAAAGGCCTGGTGTGAACAGAACGATATCAATATCAAAACCTTTTATTACTGGCAGCGTCAGCTTCGTCGCGAAGCACATGATGCACATATGACGACTCTGCCCGCTGAACCTGAAGTTACTTTTGCCGAGGTTGCTCTTCCGGCATCTTCCAAACCGGTGTCGGATCATGCAATAGATTTCTGTCCAGATGTTGTCATCCGGACCCGCACACTGGCTGGTGGAATTCAGTCTCGCACACTGCATTTCCAGCGGCTTACGAAGCATGTCTAAATTTAGGTTTTTGTCAGAATAGTTATCCTAATTATATGCTTCTCAGAACAGAATTGCATCTGATATATTAAAAAGCTTTTTAAGTTGCAGTAGAATTTACCTCTACACTGGAATTTTTCTATTCACGAATAGTTTTACGGTAATAAAATGTGAGAAAAACCATTAAAGTGCCTCATAAAATGTGATGCTGTTTATTGAAGTGCCTATTTTTTTGTGATAGTATGTGCTCGGAGGTAAAGAAAATGTATTACAGACGAAAGATTGATGATTATTTAAGAGATTGGAAAGCGGATACGGCGCATAAACCTCTTATAGTAAAGGGAGCACGACAGATTGGTAAAACAGAATCCATCATGCATTTTGCTAAGGCTAATTATGAAAATGTTGTATATATAAATTTTGCTTTGGAGAAGAAATTCTCGCAAATTCTTGCAGATGGATATGATGTTGCAAGTGTCGTAAAGAATATATCATTGGCTGATCCATCTATAAAGTTTCTACCTAACAAAACGGTTATCATTTTTGATGAAATTCAGGAAAACCCCGATGTTGCAACGACACTTAAACCATTTAAGATAGATGGTGCTTATGACGTTATTTGTAGTGGCTCTATGTTAGGAATTAATTATAAGAAGATTCATAGTAATAGTGTTGGGTATAAAACGGACTATGAAATGTATTCAATGGATTTTGAGGAATTCCTTTGGGCTAAGGGCTATAATCAAGAGCAGATTGACTCAATCTTATCTCATATGGTAGAACTCAAGCCATTTAATGATAATGAGTTAGCTGTTTTTAAGAGTTTATTCCTTGATTATTGTGTACTAGGAGGAATGCCAGACGTCGTAAAACTATATATTGAAACTGGAACATTTTCTGGAACGCTCGATGTACAGGAACAGATTAGGCTTGATTATGAAGAAGACGTAAGAAAGTATGCAGAAGGTCTTGATCAAGCTAAAATTATAAGCGTTTATAGAAGCGTTCCTGCCCAGCTTTCAAGGGAAAACAAGAAGTTTCAGTTTAATAAGATTTCGAAGAATGCTCGTTCAAGAGAATATACTGGATGTATAGAATGGCTTATTGATGCTGGCGTTATAACAGAGTGCAATTGTTTGCAGTATCCCGAGCTGCCATTAAAGGGAAATATCGAGGAAAGAAAATATAAGTTATACTATCCCGATACTGGATTATTAGTCTCTGCATTAGATGAGGAAGCCCAAGAGGATTTGAGAGTAAATAAAAATCTTGGTGTATATAAAGGTGCTCTTTACGAGAATTTTGTGGCAGAGGCTTTTGTTAAGCAAGGTTTAGGACTCTTTTATTATAAGAAGGAAAACTCAACATTAGAGGAAGATTTCTTTGTAAGGACTCAGAATCATTTGATTCCAGTCGAAGTTAAGTCAAATGATGACCAGTCAAAATCATTATCTTCGCTGATAAAAAATGAGAACTATAGCGATATCTCATATGGGATAAAGCTGGGAGATTTTAATGTTGGTAATGCAAATAACATATATACCTTTCCATATTTTTGTGCATTCAAGATGAAAGAGTACTTAAAGAAAAAGGATTGACCGAAAATTAACGTTGTAAGGAAAAGAGGCACAGGCAGCTATCACCGAAAAAAACTAATGCGTTGATTTCTTACTGAATGACGATAGCTTGGATTATTGAACGTTTTATCCAGGGTAGAGAAATAAATAGAAATGTGGTAATATACAAAAGGTTTGCACCAATGAATCACCAATTTCAAAAAATGCGAGAAGTGTTGAAAACACAGTAAAATCAATACTTTTAGAAGGAGATATATAGAAAATGAAACTCGGAATCGTCGGGTTACCGAATGTAGGAAAGAGTACACTTTTTAATTCGCTCACAAAAGCCGGTGCGCTTGCGGCAAATTATCCGTTTGCGACCATAGATCCGAACGTCGGAATAGTATCTGTGCCCGACGAACGCCTGAAGGTCCTGACTGACATGAATAATTCCAAAAAGACTATCCCAGCCACTATCGAATTTGTCGATATTGCAGGTCTCGTAAAGGGCGCTTCAAAAGGAGAAGGACTTGGAAACCAGTTCCTCGCAAACATCCGCGAGTGTGATGCCATAATCCATGTGGTGAGATGCTTTGAGGATTCAAATATCGTTCATGTCGAGGGTTCCATAGACCCTGCCAGGGACATTGAGACGATAAATCTGGAGCTTCTGTTTTCGGATATGGAGATTCTTGACAGACGTTATTCAAAGATAAAGAAGCAGTCGATGATGGACAAGTCTCTGAAGCCTGAAGTGGAGCTTTTGGAGAGACTCAGACCTTTCCTTGAGGACGGCAACATGGCCAAGGCTTTTTCTCCGAAGACGGATGAAGAAGCGGCGCTTCTTAAGGGTTACAGCCTGCTTACATACAAGCCCACTATCTATGCTGCAAATGTTGCTGAGGACGATGTGGCCGATGACGGCGCGAATAACCCCTATGTGGCAGCAGTTAGAGAATGCGCTTCTTCCGACGGTTCAGAGGTTTATGTCGTGTCCGCGGAGATCGAGGCTGAGATTTCCGAACTTGATGATGCAGAAAAGAAGGAATATCTCGATGAACTCGGTCTGAAGGCGTCAGGTCTTGACCGGCTTATCCAGGCCAGCTACAGCCTGCTCGGACTTATATCATTTCTGACCACAGGACCTGATGAGACCAGAGCATGGACTATAAAAAAAGGAACGAAGGCTCCGGCAGCTGCCGGCAAGATTCATTCGGATTTCGAGCGCGGCTTTATATGCGCTGAGACAGTATCGTATGATGATCTCGTAAAATACGGAAGCCATGCGGCAGCAAAGGAGGCCGGTGCGCTGAGACTTGAGGGCAAGGATTATGTAGTCCGCGACGGAGATGTGATCACTTTCAGATTTAATGTCTGAGTAATGGAAATGTGATCGCATTCTGATTTAATGTCTGAGTAATTCTGCCTGAAATTCAAGACATATGCTGAATGTTTTTCCGCAATTATCTGACGGCTATCAAGTGTCACCTTTCTTTATGCTTGCAATTAAAAGACTAATACATTATTCTTATATTGTATATGTATTTCGTTTCGATACTGTGAAATGAGTATCAATAAGTCAGGCTGATGTGAATATGCTCGGTGACGTTTTTTGATACTGTGATCCATATATTGACACTGCTGTTTTATTAAAAGATAGGATGGATTGATGTTATGAAGTGTCCGTTTTGTGGAAGCCCGGAGACAAGCGTAATAGATTCTAGACCTGCTGATGAAGGTACATCCATCAGGAGAAGAAGAGCGTGTCAGAAGTGCGGTAAGCGTTTTACAACGTATGAAAAGGTGGAGACGATACCGCTTATAGTAATAAAGCGGGACAATAATCGCGAGACATACGACCGTTCAAAGATAGAGAAGGGCGTATTGCTTGCTTGCCATAAACGCCCCGTAAGCATAAACAAAATCACGGCGCTGGTGGATGATGTTGAGAAGGAGATTTATTCACGCGAGGAGCGTGAAATCAAAAGCTCTGACATCGGTGAGATGGTTATGAGAAGACTCAGCGATCTGGACAGCGTGGCATATATCAGATTTGCTTCAGTATATCGTGAATTCAAGGATGTAGATACCTTCATGGATGAGATTATGAAGCTGAGGAATAAATAATTTACTATATATGGGTTAATTAATTCCGATATCGCCCGATATATGTGGTGAAAGGAATCAAGCTTATGAATATATCAGGAATACGTCCCTATTCGGGTCTTAATCCGGAAATTTATACGACGCCCAGACAGGATGTCACGGCTTCGAATAATATATCAGTACAGTCAGATGATGTACAAAACGGTTCGGAGGGCAGAGCCCTTCCGGACAGAAAATATAACTCATTTGATTATTCGAAGCAGTATAGGTCTGATGCGGTTTACAGCATGAAAGGATCAGATTCTGATCTGTCCTCACTCGATGTAGTGAACAGAATGGACGAGATTCACAAAGACTTCGCAATGAAGCAGTACAGGAATTTCGTCGGGAATGATGCTCCGGCTGGGAATACGGCAGATGTACATCCGTCAGAAAACTTTGATCTTTGATTTATATTTGTCTGAAGTATCAAAAGTCCGACGCAAGACATATGATTACCGCACAGTTTAATTGAAAATTATTGAAAGAATAATAGCGTGTGATATGCATGACAGGTCACACGCTATTTTTTTTCAAACTCTTCCCACAATCCATGGATCATCTTCGTTGCAAGGATTCATGGAAGCCATGAGATGCACAGATGGTGGCGAACAT
>CAYQBQ010000034.1:0-9876 GCA_964415805.1 uncultured Clostridium sp. | reverse complement strand
AAATATAAAAAAACAAACCGTCGTGGGGACCGTCAAAAAGAGCCGAAAAATTTATTTTTCGTTGCTCTTTTTAGATGGGAGAGGTTTGAATTTTTCTATATTTTTATACTATTACTATTTTTATAATGTTTACAAAATTCTTTCACACTACATAAATCACATTTTGGATTTCTTGCAATACAAGTATTTCTACCATGCCAAACAAATAAATGATTAATATCTTTTAAATATTCTTTTGGAAAAATTTTAACTAAATCTTGCTCAATTTTAGATGGATCAGACTCTTTGGAAAGTTCTATCAAATTAGAGATTCTCTTTGCATGAGTGTCCACAGCAATTCCCTGAGGTTTATTAAAAACTTCTAACATAACGACATTTGCAGATTTTCTTCCAACACCAGCTAGACTTTGTAAATCATCCATGTTATCAGGAACTTTACCATCAAAATTTTCTAGTACTTGCTTAGCACATAATTTAATGTTTTTAGCTTTGTTTTTATAAAAACCACAAGGGTGAATAATTTCTTCTAATTCTTTAATGTCAATATCAGCAAAATCTTGAACAGTTTTGCATCTTTCAAATAGTGCAGGAGTTGTTTTATTAACTCTTTCATCAGTACATTGTGCTGAAAGCATAACAGCAACTACCATTTGAAAAGGAGTTTTAAAGTCTAAACTACAAGTTGCATCAGGATAAGTTTGTTTTAATATTTCAACGAAATCTCTTACTTCATTTTTTTTCATATAAATTCCTCACTTAAATAAAATATCTAATAATATTATATAAGTAAAATAATGAAAAATCAACAACTAGAACATGAAGTAACATAAAAAAGGAACAATAAAGCATTTACATTAATATAATATATAAAAAAGAAGGAGGTAATAATATGCTTTGTGCACTAAAAAAAACAATAGGAGTTATATTAATAGGAATTGGACTCGGAATATTGTTAGTATTATTGCTTCCACTTACTGGCTGGCTATTTATAATAGGCGTTGCTCTTACATGTGTAGGGTTAATGTGGCTTGCTTGCTAAAAAAGGAGGTTGTTACATATGACTATAGTTGTAAAAAAGGTTCCAAAATTTTTACGAGGATTTGTTAAATTAATTTTTGGAATTAAAGATTAGGAAATGGGGACGGGTTAAAAATCCCCATTTTAAAATATAAAATTGAAACAAAAAAAGAGCCTATGCTCTTTTTACTTTACCATCTTTTAAACATTTTGCACAAACGTGAATTTTTTTTGTTTCACCATTTTCCATTATAGCTTTAACACTTCTTAAATTTGGTTTCCAAGTTCTTGGACTTCTTTTACTTATATGTGAACGAGTAATGCTAAGCTTATTTCCATTACTTTGTGATTTTCCACAAACTGCACATTTAGCCATTGTCTTTGCACCTCCTAATTATTTTAATAAATTGACTATTAATAAGTCTATCATAAAAAAAAAAAAAAAACAAGTATTTTTTGAAAATTATAAAAAAATCCTTGCAAATTAGGAAAAATATGGTATAATATATAAGCTAATAAGTTTAAAAAGGTTTATAAAGTAACCTTTTAGTAAAAATAAAGAAATTTTATAAATTGAAAATAATAATCATCTCAATTTATAATAAACAAAGTGAAAGGATGAATAAACAATGAAATGTAATGTTGAAAAAACAGAAAACGCAAATGAAGTAAAATTAGAATTAACAATAGAAGCTGAAAAATTTGATGAAGCAATAAAAAAGGTATATTTCCAAAGTGCAAAATATTTTAATATACCAGGATTCAGAAAAGGTAAAGCTCCAATAAATATAGTGGAAAAATATTATGGAAAAGAAATATTCTATGAAGATGCATTTAATGAAGTAGTACCAGCTGAATTGGAAGAAGCATTAAAAGAGAATAATATTGAAGCAGTTAGCAGACCAGATATCGATGTAAAACAAATAGAAAAAGGACAAGACTTAATATTTACAGCGATTTTTCAAACAAAGCCAGAAGCAGAACTTGGAAAATATAAAGGTATAGAAATACCCAAAATAGAGTATACTGTATCAGACGAAGATATTAACCATGAATTAGGACATATGCAAGAACATAATTCAAGATTAATATCAATAGAAGATAGACCAGTAGAAAAAGGTGATATAACAGTAATTGACTTTGAAGGTTTTGTAGATGGAGTAGCATTTGAAGGTGGAAAAGCTGAAGGACATGAATTAGAAATTGGAAGTAACACATTTATTCCTGGATTTGAAGACCAAATAATTGGAATGAAAATCGATGAAGAAAAAGATATAAATGTAAAGTTCCCAGATGAATATTTTTCAAAAGATTTAGCTGGAAAAGATGCAACATTTAAAGTAAAAGTTCATGAAATAAAGAAGAAAGAATTACCAGAACTAGATGACGAGTTTGCAAAAGATGTAAGTGAATTTGACACATTAGAAGAATTAAAGAAAAGCATCAAAGACAGATTAGAAAAAGATAATGAACAAAAACAAAAATATGAAACAGAAGATGCTGTTATAAAAGCAGTTTGCGAAAATGTAAAAGTTGATATTCCATCAGGAATGGTAGAAACAGAAACAGAAGATATGTTAAGAAACATTGAAACAAAACTTTCATATCAAGGATTAAAACTTGAACAATACCTTCAAATGATGGGTAAAACAGCTGAAGAAGTTAAAAAAGAATATGAACCTCAAGCAATAGAAGCTATAAAATCAAGATTAATGTTAGAAGCAGTAATTAAAGCAGAAAAAATTGAAGCAACAGAAGATGAAATTGTTGCAAAAATGAAAGAAATGGCTAAAAATTATGGAAAATCAGATGATAAAGAATTTATGGAAAATGAAAATGTAAGAAAATACATAAAAAGTGGATTAGAATCTGAAAAAGCATTAGAATTTTTAGTTAAAAATGCAAAAACTAAAAAATAAATAATGAAGGGTTGGGGGTGAAAAACAAATAAATTTCATACCAACCTTTTTATGTTTTCAACCAATGGGGACGTTTTTTAATTGGTTGAAGTTAAAAAAATAGTTTAAGTTTCAACCAATTAAAAAACGTCCCCATTGGTCGAAAAGAGGAGGAAAAAGTATGTTAGAAAAAGATAGTTTAGTACCTTATGTAGTTGAACAAACAAGTAAAGGAGAAAGATCATATGATATTTTCTCAAGATTATTAAAAGATAGAATTATATTTTTAGGAGAAGATGTTAATCCAACATCTGCAAGTTTAGTAATAGCACAATTATTATTCTTAGAGTCAGAAGATCCTGATAAAGAAATTTATCTTTATATAAATTCACCAGGAGGATCAATAACAGATGGAATGGGAATTGTAGATACAATGAACTACATTAAATGTCCAGTAACAACAATATGCGTAGGGTTAGCCGCAAGCTTTGGAGCAGTTCTTTTAGCAAATGGAGAAAAAGGAAAAAGATTTGCAACACCAAATTCTGAAATATTAATACATCAACCATTAATAGGTGGTCAAGGTGGAGGAATTTCAGGTCAAGCAACTGAAATTAAAATTCATGCAGACCATATGATAAGAACAAGAGAAAAATTAAACAAATTATTAAGTGAAAAAACAGGTCAACCAATAGAACAAATTGAAAAAGATACTGAAAGAGACCATTATATGTCAGCTCAAGAAGCTCTAGAGTATGGGTTAATAGATGGTATTATGGATAAAAGAATGTAGTGAAAGGAGTAAGAAATGGCAAAAAATGATATACCTAAAAGTGTAAGATGTTCATTTTGTGGAAAATCACAAGATAATGTAAAAAAAATAGTTGCAGGACCAGGTGTATATATTTGTGATGAATGTGTAGATCTTTGTACAAGTATAATTGCAGCGGAAGTTTATGAAGATGAAGAAGAAGGATATACTTTAAACGATTTAGATAAAATACCAAGTCCAAAAGAAATAAAGAAAATTTTAGATGATTACGTAATAGGTCAAGAAGAAGCAAAAAGAACATTATCAGTAGCAGTATATAATCATTATAAAAGAATTGCACATGAAGATAGAGACAAAAAAGAAAAAGATGATGTAGAAATTCAAAAAAGTAACATTTTACTTTTGGGACCAACAGGATGTGGAAAAACACTTCTAGCAAGAACACTTGCAAAAATATTAAATGTACCATTTGCAATAGCAGATGCAACAACACTTACAGAAGCTGGATATGTTGGAGAGGATGTTGAAAATATTTTATTAAAACTTATACAAGCAGCGGATGGAGATATTCAAAAGGCAGAAAAAGGAATTGTATATATAGATGAAATTGATAAAATAACAAGAAAATCAGAAAACTTATCAATTACAAGAGATGTTAGTGGTGAAGGAGTACAACAAGCATTATTAAAAATAATTGAAGGTACAACTGCATCAGTTCCACCTCAAGGAGGAAGAAAACATCCAAACCAAGAAATGATTCAAATAAATACTGAGAACATTTTATTTATTTGCGGAGGAGCATTTGAAGGATTAGAAAATATCATAAAAGATAGAACAGGTAAAAAGAGTATAGGATTTGGAACAAAAATAGAAAGTCAAAAAGAAATTAATAAATATGAAATATTCCAAGAAATGTTACCACAAGATTTATTGAAATATGGGTTAATACCAGAATTCATAGGAAGATTACCAATAATTGCAACATTAAAAGATTTAGATAAAGAGGCTTTAATAAAAATTGCTACAGAGCCAAAAAATGCACTAGTAAAACAATATCAAAAATTATTGGAAATGGATGATGTAGAGCTTGAATTTAAGAGAGATGCTTTAGAAGCAATTGTTGATAAAGCAATTGAAAGAAAAACAGGTGCAAGAGGACTTCGTTCTATTATTGAAGAGATAATGAGAGATATAATGTTTGAAATTCCATCAAAACCAAATATTTCAAAATGCATAATCACAAAAGAAACAGTTATAAATGGGACAGAGCCAGAAGTAGTGATTAGTAAAAATAATGAAGAACAAGTTAAAATAAAAAAAAATAGACATGTTCCTGATAAAAAAAATAGAGAAACTGCATAAAATATAAAAAAAGACAGAAAATATTCTGTCTTTTTATGTATGCTAATAAAAAGCAATACATAATTTAATAGGAGTTTTTTAATCAAATATCCGATTTCCGATAACTCTTAAATTTTGATATTTGCTACGATTTTCATCTTTCCATGAATTATCCACCTCCTGTAAAAATTCAGCTAGAGCATTCATAGCATCATGAGCAGATTTAAATTCTGTTTCTAAAAGTTCTTCTTTCGACATAAAGTTAACTCCTTTCTATGATTAATAGAATAATGATATCTTTTATTAAGAAAAAAGTCTGTCGAAAATAGTTGAATCAATATAAAAAATATGATATATATAATTAAAATTTAAAAGGAGGTTGTTAAAATGGATATAACTGTTGACATAGAAAATTACAGATTAAATGTAAGAGCAGCAGGACTTATAATTCATAATAACAAATTATTAGTACATAAGGATGTTAATTCAGATCATTATGCATTAATAGGAGGAAGAATAAAAGTAGGTGAAGACTCAGAAAGTGCGGTGAAAAGAGAAATTCATGAAGAATTAGGAAAAGAGATTGAAATAATAAAATATATTTCAACAATTGAGAATTTTTTTGAGATGAATAATATAAAGTACCACGAAATTCTATTTGTTTATCAAGCGGAGTTTGTAGAAGATATGGATAAAAAGATAGAATCTACTTTAGAAAATGTTGAAGGGAAAGAATCTTTACATTATGAGTGGATAGATTTAGACAAAATAGAGCAGTATCCATTATTACCTAAGGTATTAAAAAAAATAATTAAAGAAAATGAATTCCCTGTACATAAAATAGAAAAAAATTATTAATAGGGAGAAAAAACATGAAAATAAGAGAAGCTAAAATTGAAGATATAGAACAAATTGTTATTATATTAGAACAAATATCAAAAATTCATTATGAAAAAAGACCAGATATATTTAAGAAAAAGTCTAAAAATGAAATAAGAAAAAATGCTATTGAAATGTTAAAGGATAAGAAAAGAAAAATAATAGTAGCTGTAGACGATACATTAAAAATATATGGTTTAATAATTTATAATATTAAAGAAGTAAAAGAACATATAAATTTAAGAGATTTTAAAGTGTTATGGATTGAAGAATTAGGAGTAGATGAAAGCTATAGAAAAAACGGAATAGGCAAAATGTTAATGAAAAAAGTTGAAGAAGATGCCAAAATACTTGATTGCAAAAGAATAGAATTAAATTGTTGGGATTTTAATGATAATGCAATTAGTTTTTATGAAAGATTTGGAATGAGAACACAAAGAAGAATAATGGAAAAAGAAATATAGTTTTGAATATATTTAAAAGTATAAAAAGAGGTAAACTTATGAAAAAAATAAAAAATCAAAAAATGAAATTCTGGCAAAAAACGATAGAATTATCTATAATAGTGTGTATATTAATTATAGGGTACATTGTAACAAATACAAGAAATACTAATGAAATAAATACTACAGAGAATGTAGAACAAAATCAGCAAATAATATTTGATTTAAATTCAATTCCAGAATATACATCAAGCCCATATGTAGAAATAAATAATAATATTCCATATTTTAAAGATGAAGATTACACAACAGAGGCATTTGAAAGATATAGTGAATGGGATGTTTTAGGTAGAAGTGGTGTAGCCTTTGCAAATATTTGTAAGGAAATAATGCCAAAAGAAGGAGAAGAACGTGGTGATATATCAAGTGTTAAAAATCTTTCTGGATGGGTACAAAAAAGATATGATAATATAATTAAAGATAAATATTTATATAATCGTTGCCATTTAATTGGATGGCAACTTGCAGGAGAAAATGCAAATAAGAAGAATTTGATTACAGGAACGAGATATTTAAACACTGAGGGGATGCTACCATTTGAAAATCGTGTAGCAGAATATGTAAAAAGTAATCAAAATAATCATGTTTTATATAGAGTAACACCGATTTTTAAAGATAACAATTTACTTGCAAGTGGGGTTGAAATGGAAGCATGGTCAGTTGAAGATAAAGGACAAAAGGTATGTTTTAATGTTTATTGCTATAATGTACAACCAGGTATAGTAATAGATTATGCAACAGGAGAAAGTCATAAAGAATAAAAATTACAAAAAACCATTGTAATTTTATGTAAAATAATATATAATCACTCCAGTTTTATTCTTACTACTATAAATCAATGGTAGTTTTCCAGTATCAAAATAATAAACAAAGGAGTGATTTTTATTGAATTTAGATTTAATAAATAATTTATTTAACAATTTAAAGGAGAATAGAGTTGTGCAAGATTTTATAAAGGAATTATCAAATTACTTAGAAAATAATTTATCAAACAATGAATGGAATGACTTGCTTTCAGATGATTTAATACTTTACAATAATAAAATAACTACAAAATATAGAAATGAGATGTTGACAGAAAGGTCTGAAATTTTGCAGAGATATGCTGAGAATACAAAAGAAGCGGGAGAAATGTATTATATATATAATAAAAGTGGAGTAAACTTATATAACTTATGCAATTGTGAAACAAATAAAAGCCATGATGTACTCACTGAGACAATAGAAGAATTGCCTGAAGGAGTGAATTTGGGAAGTGTTTTGCGAAAGAAAGATAATGCGTTTGTTTTAGATATAGAAGCGACAAAAATTATTAATCAAAAAATAAATAATATGATAAAAGAAAAAATAGAAGAACAGAATAATTATCTTTATAGTAAAAGAGTTGATGGACATGTTTATGAAGTTGGCGAAAAGTATTCAGATACTATTTTATTATATGACTTGAATAGTTCTATTAATGGAGAAATTGAAAGTTTTGAAGAAATAGAATTTTCAAAAGAATTATTTCATTTTGTAGCAGAAGGAGATAAATTGGTTTATAAAAATGGAGAATATAATAAATATGCGTAAATTTAAGACCTCATCCATTTATGGATGAGGCTATAACTATTTTATTTTTTAAATAAAACTTGTGCATCAAGTGTTTCACCATCTGGATTATACCATTCATATGTTCCACTTAATTCATATACTGTTTTAGCATTATTATTCTCATTATTATCAGTTGATTATATCATTATATTTAAAAAAAGCAATAATATCGGAAAATTTATATTTACAATATTTTTACTTTTAAAGAACAGCTCCCAAAATCAAAATTCCTAAATTATCTTTATAAATCTCATCAAATTGAGAAATAGGGAGAGGATTTTCACCAATGCCAGCCTCAACAGTATATCCTGGTTTATTATAAGTCTGAATAAACCAATCTTTATAACCTGCAAAACTAGAATTATAAGGGACATCTGTTAACAAATAACCACTTGAACTAGCAAAACGAGTACCAATTTCATATCCGCGAGGGGGATTGATATTTTGAAAATTCCAATAAATTTCTTGCCCTTGAGTGTGATAGGCAATAATCAAAGAAAAATTATGTGAAAGCGTGAAATCATAAATAGCTAAAGACTCGGGTTCTGTTAGAGGACCGATAACCAACAAAGTCACGAGGAGAAGGTTCATCAAAACCTTGAGCATATTTTATTTCCTCGGCATTTTCCCAACCAGCAGGAAATTGCAAATTTAAATCTACACCATTAATATTAGCCTTCCATCCGACTCGGAAAAGGAATATCAGGGAATTGTCTAGATATATTTAAAGCTCTTAAATATGAAACAGAAAACTTATTTAAAGTATCTGTAACTAAATCAACACCATCAGGATTAACCATAGGCATAATATAAATTGAAACAGAATCAAACAAATCCCTAACAGAATAACCATATAATTTAGAATTATTATTATATGCAACACAATAATCTTCAATAAACTTCATAAGCAAAATACTTGTAATCCACTCATTTGCATGTATAGAGGCTGAATAAAACACTTTTCTTGTTCCTTTGCCTAGTTTTATAACGTAAATATTTTTACCTAAAACGCTATTTCCAACAGATTGAACATTTAAAAATGGATATGTACGATTTAATGTAGCAAGATTTTGAGACATAAAAGAATAATTATAATTAACATTTGTAGGAACAATACTCATATAAATCACCTAAAATATAGTATGAAAATACATCTAAATTGTGTCAATAACTTCTAAAGATATAAAATAATGAAATAATCTATTGACATATTAATTTTTTAGAAATAAAATAACAATGAAAATAATGTTAATAAAAAATAAAAATTTGTTAACAATAAATAATGTTAGGAGGATTTAATATGGCATTAGTAACAACAAAAGAAATGTTTGAAAAATCAATGAAAGAAGGATATGCAATAGGGGCGTTTAATGTAAACAATATGGAAATAATACAAGGTATTGTGGATGCAGCTGCAGAAACAAATTCACCAGTAATATTACAAGTATCATCAAGTGCAATAAAATATGCAAGAATAAATTATTTAATGAAAATGGTACAAGCGGCAGTTGAAGAACATCCAAATATTCCAATAGTAATACATTTAGATCATGGACCAGATTTTGAAACAGCAAAAATGTGTATAGACAACGGATTTACATCAGTTATGATAGATGGATCAAAATATGATTTTGAAGAAAATATAGCTTTAACAAAAAAAGTGGTAGATTATGCTCATGAACATGGAGTTACGGTAGAAGCTGAACTTGGAAAATTAGCAGGAATAGAAGATGACGTTAATGTTGATGCAAATGATGCAATGTATACAGATCCAGCTCAAGCAGAGGAATTTGTAAAGAGAACAGGATGTGATTCTTTGGCAATTGCAATTGGTACAAGTCATGGAGCTTATAAATTTAAAGGGGAAGCTAAA
>CAYQBQ010000033.1:0-9904 GCA_964415805.1 uncultured Clostridium sp. | reverse complement strand
TAATTTTACTTTATAAAATTGATTGTAAATATATTATACGAGGAGTATATATATGGAAAGTGATTTAGTAAATAAAACGGAAAAAGATTTCGAGAGTATTAAGCATACAGATGAAAATGGAGTCGAATTTTGGTATGCAAGAGAACTAATGATAGTATTAGAATATAAACAGTGGAGACGATTCGAACAAGTAATTGAAAGAGCAAAGGAAGCTTGCAAAAATAGCAATATCAGCATTGACGACCATTTTGCCGACGTTGGCAAAATCGTGAGAGCAGGAGCTACCAATAAAGATATAGGAGATATAAAATTAACTAGATATGCTTGCTATCTTATAGCACAAAATGGAGATAGTAGAAAAAAAGCAATAGCACTTGCTCAAACATATTTTGCAGTTCAAACTAGAAAACAAGAAATAACAAGACAAGAATACGAACAATTAAGTGAAGATGAAAAGAGACTATACACAAGACAAAATGTAAAAGATAAAAATAAATATTTATTTGATACTGCAAAATCAGCTGGTGTTAAAAACTACGGAAAATTTAATAATTATGGATATAGAGGATTATATAATGGAGAAACAGCAAAAGACATAGCTAACCGCAAAGGAATATCAGATAAAGAAGATATACTTGATTATATGAGTAGTACAGAATTGGCAGCAAATTTATTTAGAATAACCCAAACAGACGAGGTTTTAAAAAACAAAAATATTAACAATGAAGATGATGCTTGTATAACACATCATAAAGTTGGACAAGCTGTTAGACAAACAATTAAGAAAATAGGTGGAACGATGCCAGAAGAGTTACCAACCCCAACTAAAAGTGCAAAACAAATTGAGAAAGAAAAAAATAAAGAGATAGCTTTTAAAGACAATAAAAAATTAAAAAAATGAATTGAACAAACAAGAAAAAATTGTGAGTTAAAAATCAGTTGGTAATAAATTGTTACCAACTGATTTTTAGTAAGATTGTAAAAATTAATTTTTAATAACCAATTCTCCATCTTTATACATTAAAGTATCTCCGTTTTTAGCATTTTTAGGAATGTCATCTATGGGGATATTTTCTGGTTTGTTAGTATTTAGATTTTTACAGACAGCGAAATCTATACCAATATCAGAAACTTGATAATATTCTGGTAAAACACTCACTTTTGAAGAAAGAGTTGCATAACTACATTCACTTAAAAGTTTATCAATATTGTTTGCATTTGCTGGAATTCCAGTGCAATCTACACGAAAATCTTTTGAAGAAACTTTTTTTAGTGCTTCTCCGACTTCTGGAGTTGAACCTTTTAAGTAAGATTTGGGAATATTATATATAGTTTTAGAAGAGTAGTCAAAACATACTGCAAAATTTTCTTCAAATTTTGCAAAATGTAAATTACTATTTTGGGGTAAGTTTTCTAGTATCCTATCATTTGTTTGTAATTCTAAATAACTTTGTAATTCATGAATAAAGTTATCTACTAAACTTCCTTTAATATTATCATGAATTTGGTTATCTAATAAGTTTAAGCTATTTAGTGAAAAATTTAAAAAATCGTTCAAATTAATTCCTCCTTATGATATAATTTATTAGGTGATAATAATGAAAAAAATAAAAAATACAATAATGATTATAGTAATATTAATGTGTGTAAGTAATGTGAGTTTAGCACATGGTGGAAATATAACAGGTTGGAAAGACAAAGATTCAAAATATATAACTGAATATAATGGAAAATATTATGGTTATCATAAAGAAAACGGTGAAACACATTATCATCAAGTAAAATGGAATGAAGAAAATCAAAAATGGGAAATTGTTGCTCCAGCTATATATTATGATGAAAACTTTAACAAAATAGAAAATGAGATTGATGAAAGTAATACAAATAAAATTACAGTAGAGTTAGTTTCTACGGTTGATGGAGATACTGCAAAATTTAAAATGAATGAAGAAACAATAACAGTAAGATTTTTAGGAGTAAATACAAAAGAAACAGTGCATCCAGAAATTGGAGAAGAAACTTGGGGAAAAGAAGCAAGCAATTTTACAAAAGAAAAACTAGAAGATGCAACTAAAATTGAATTAGAATTCGATGGTCATGCAGAAGAAAAAGATAAATATAATAGGTATTTAGCTTGGATATGGATAGATGATGAATTATTGCAAAATTTATTAGTTGAAAATGGACTAGCAGAAACTTATATGTTGCAGAATAATTATAAATATGCTGGAATATTACAAGAAAGTGAAGAAATTGCAAAAAACAATAAACTTGGAATTTGGAGTGAAGAAACTGGTGATACACAACAAGACGAAAATCAAACAATACAAGGTAATAAAACAGAAATAGAAAATAACAATTTCCTATATATAATTATAGGAACAATAATATTAATGATTATAAGCATATTTAATATAGCACATAATAAGAAAAAAGAAAAGCAGTTATAAATAAAAAGTTTTAAAGTTTTGTAAAAAATGGAGAATTAGATAAAAAAAGCACCGTCGGAAAAACCGACATTGCAAATTATGATATGTTTGTAGAACAAATGCAATTTAGTGAAGATGATGAATTTTATAAAATGGTCTACAGTGTCGACCGAATTGAACTGGTAATAATTTGTTACCAATTGAAAAAGTTCTAAAATTTTTAGGAGAGCCTTGAAGTTTTAGAACTTTTGACGTATAATAGCAACAATAAAATGTATTAAAAACAAAATGTTATTGATACATTATATATAGTTGGAGGTTAAGCTATGCAAAAGTCAAATGCAGAAAAAAGAGTAGTAATTTATTGTAGAGAGAGCAGAGATGACTATGGAGAAAACTATGAAAGAATCGAAACACAAAGAGATTTATTAGTAAAATATTGTAAAAGTCATGGCTATACAAATATAGTAGACATTATAATGGATGATGATAAGAGTGGAACAGATTTTAGTAGGTTTGATGATATAAGAGAACGAGCAAAAAATAAAGAAATTGATGTTATTGTATTCAAAAACTCAGCAAGACTTGGAAGAAATCAAAGAGAAGCATTAGAATTTGTAGAATACCTAGAAGAACAAGGTGTAGAAATAATATTTGAAGATGAACAATACAATGAGGAAATGTTTGGTTTATATGCATGGTTTAACGAAAGAAGAGCAAGAGATGATAGTAAAAATATTAGAAGAAACTTACGACACAAAATTGAAGAAGGAGATTTACTGGTTAAAGCAATATATGGTTATGACAAAGTTGGAAAACAATTAGTTATAAATAACGAAACAGCTCCAGTCGTGCAAGAGATATTTGAATTATATTCTAAATGCTGGGGATACCAAAAAATAGCAACATACTTAAATAAAAAAGGAATACTAACACCATCACAAAGTAGGAATTTTGCAAATGCAAAACAAACACGAAACTGGAAAGCACAACACATTGTAAGAATATTAGATGATAGAAGATATATTGGAGATTATGTAGGCGGGACTACTGAAAAGGTAAGTTTTAAATCTAAGAAAACAAGAGTAAAAGCACCAGAAGACTGGACTATCATTGAAAATCATCATGAGCCAATTATTGATAAAGAATTATTTGAAAAAGTACAGAAAATAAGAGCAAAAAGAAAAAAAGAAAGTGACAAATATAATAATGGATTCAAATTTGTAGATGTAGAAAACAATTTGTATTCAGGACTTTTATATTGTGGAAGATGTGGAACTGCAATGTATAAAAGAAAGGGAACAAGTGGAACTAGAAAAAGACCAGATAGTTATTTGTGCAAAAAATATAGTAATGAAGGAGCAATCAAAGAAGATATAAGACAAGACTATGGTTGCAAGCCACACAGAATGAGAATAGAATATTTAGACCAAATCGTAAATGCCTACATAGATAACTTGGTAAGTAATCCAGAATTTAAAAGCTTTGTAATGGATAACGTAAAAGCAATAAGTACAAATAAAGTAACACTTGAAAAAGAGTTAAATAAATCAAAAATAAATCTAGAGAAATATCAAAAACAATATAAACAAATATATGATGATAAACTAAATGACTTAATACCAGAATTTTTATTCAAAGAAAAGAAACAAGAACTAGATAGTAAAATAAAAAACGAAAAAGAAAAGTTACAAGAAGCGGAAACAAAATTTAATACATTAAATAAATTAGAAGACAAAGAAGAATTAATATTTAAGGCAATTGATGACATCAAGAAAAACGGATTAACTAAAGAAGAATTATCAAGATTGTTTGACAAAATAGTTGTATTTGATAAACACGAAATAACAAAAGAACAAAAAGACTTGTATAACCTAAATGATATGATGTATAATGAGTTATACGAAAATGGAGGTCTAGCCTTCCACTTGAAATTTATGTACCCACAAACTATCACAAACAGGAGGATGTGATATTGGTTCAAGACCAATAGATTTACATTTAAAAAGTTTTGAAAAATTAGGTATAGAAGTAAACCAAAATCATGGAAGTATCGAATGTAAAACGGAGAAAATAAAGGGAGAAAAAATAGACTTAGATTTTCCGAGTGTTGGAGCAACAGAAAACGCAATATTAGCAAGTGTATTGGCAGAAGGAACAACAGTTATTACAAATGCGGCAAGAGAACCAGAAATAATAGATTTGCAAAATTTTTTAAATAAAATGGGAGCTAAAATAATTGGAGCTGGAACAGATGAAATACAGATAGATGGAGTAAAGAAACTAAAAGATATAAGTTATAATATTATGCCAGATAGAATTGAAGCAGGATCATTTTTATGTTTTGCAGGAGCGACAAAAGGAAATATTATTCTAGAAAATGTTAATGCAACACATATTACACCAATAATAAACAAATTAGAAGAAGCAGATTGCAAAATAGCTATAGAAAAAAACAAAATAAAAATAGTAGCACCAAAGAAATTAAAAGCATTAGACATAAAAACTATGCCGTATCCAGGATTTCCAACAGATATGCAATCAGTATTTGCAGCAATGTTAACAATAGCAAAAGGAACTTCAATAATAGTTGAAAATATATTTGAAAATAGATATAAATATACGCAAGAATTAAATAAAATGGGAGCTAAAATTACGGTTGAAGGAAAAAGCGCAGTAATAAGAGGAACAAGAAAACTGTATGGAGCAAATGTGAAAGCAACAGATTTAAGAGGAGGTGCTGCCTTAGTATTAGCGGGTTTAGCAGCTAAAGGAACAACCCAAATAGATAATATTGATTATATTTTAAGAGGATATGAAAATCTAGATGTTAAATTAACTAATCTTGGAGCAACTATTAAATTACAATAAATTTAAAAAAACTATAGAAATATAGTTTTTTTTTTGATACAATACATAATAGGAATTTTTTTGGAGGTGAAAATATTGACCAAACAGCAAAAAAAAGAATTTGATAATTTATATAAATTTTCAGAGCCAATGGATATTGATGTTAATGTAATAGAAGAAAAGATAAATAAAAAGAAGGCAAAAGAAAGAGAAAAAAGAATAAAAAAAAGAAAAGCAGAGAAAAAGTCACAATTTGATTTTGATACAGAGACAGTAATTGGAATGACAAAAAAAAATAATCAAAAAAAACCAAAAGATAATAAAATAAAAAAATCAAAAAATCAGGCGCGAATAGAAAGAAAAAAGAAAAAAATAAAAAAAATTATCAAATGGATGAGCTTATTATTTTTAATAATAAGTGGGATAATATTTGCTTTAGTTTCACCAATATTTAGTATTAATGATATACAAGTTTTTAATAATAATCAAATTACCACAGAAACAATAGTTAGTTTGTCACAGTTACAGGTTGGACAAAACATATTTAAATTTAATAAAAATAAAGTAGAAAAAGAAATAAAAGCAAATTCGTATGTTGAAAATGTAAATGTAAAAAGAAAAATTCCAAATAAAATTGAAATAACAATAGAAGAAAGAAAGAAAAATTATAATGTAGAATTTTTAAATGGATATGCTTATATTAATAATCAAGGATATATATTGGAAATATCAGAACAAAAATTAGATTTACCAACTATACAAGGAATTTCAACAGAGGCAGAGCAAATTGTGGAAGGAAATAGATTAAATACAGAAGATTTAGAAAAACTTGGGTCTGTTATACAAATAATGAATATTTGCAAAAATTATGAATTAGATAATAAAATATCTTCTATAGATATAACAAATAGAAATAATTATATTTTATATATGGAAGGAGAAAAAAAGACAATAGAATTAGGAGATGACAGTAATTTAAGTACAAAAATGTTATATATTCCTACAATTTTAAAAGAAAATGAAGGAAAAGAAGGTACTATATATGTAAATGGAGATATAAACAACAATTTTAAACCTAGATTTAGAGAAAAAGTATAAATTATTTTTATTATATATTAGCAAAACAAAATAAATCTTAATAATAATTATTGAGATGAAGTGAAGGGAAATGATATAGATGACTAATAAGAAGAAAATCAGTTTAGTTTTAGGTATTATGTGTTTTGCATTAACAGTTGGAATTTGTATACAAGTGAAAACTGTAAAAAATACTAGTTCAACTGTAAGCCAAAACTATGAAGAAAACAATTTAAGAGCTGAAGTATTAAAATATAAAGAAAAATACGATAATCTCTTAAAAGAAACAGAAAAGATAGATAATGATTTACAACAAGAAATAGAAAAAGCAACAGAGAATAATTCTGAGCTGGAAGAATCAAGAAATCAAATAAATGATGGAAATAAAATGATTGGACTAACTGATGTAAATGGTTCGGGTGTAATTATTACTGTTGCAGATAGTGATATAGATGCAAACAGTGTATTAAACTCAAATGACTTATTAGTGCATGATAGTGATATATTAAAAATAGTTAATGAATTAAAAAATGCAGGAGCTGAAGCTATTTCTATAAATGGACAAAGAGTAATTATAACTACTCCTATAATATGTGGTGGAAATATTATAAATATAAATGGGGAGAGAATTGGTTCACCATTTGAAATAAAAGCAATAGGTTCCCCAGAATCCTTAGCTAATTTATCAAGACCAGGAGGATGGCTAAGTAGCTTGGAAGATAGGGGCATAAAAGTAAATTTGAAAAAAGTAAATAATATAGATATTCCTAAATATTCTGGAGTATTAAATTTTAAATACTTGAAAAGTGTAGATTAAAAGGGAGGAAAGTTAAGTTGAAAAAAGGCAAAATAACAGTAACAATAACAATTGCAATTGCATGTTTTGTTTTAGCAATGGTTATGAGTATGCAATTTAAAGTTGTTAAAGAGACAGATATAACATCTATAGAAACAATGAGAGAAGAAGAATTAAGATCCGAACTTGCAAATTGGAAACAATTGTATAAAGAAGCTCAAGAACAGTATGATGAAAAAGTATCAAAACTATCAGAATATAGAGACAAACAACAGTCAACTGAAGAATCTTCAAAATTAGTAGAAAAAGAATTAGCTCAAACTAATATGTATTTAGGGAAAACAGATGTAGAAGGACAGGGAATAGAAATTACTATAAAAGATATAAATAATGAAGATATAAAACCTATTTCAGCGGAAGATTTATTAATAATAGTTGATTATTTGAAATTAGCTGGAGCAGAAGCTATATCAATAAATGAGGAAAGAATAATCAATATGTCTGATATTGTATATGTAAGTAATTCTATAATATTTGTTAATCAACAAAGAATATTATCTCCATATGTAATAAGAGCAATAGGAGATTCTACAAAGCTAGAGAGTACATTATTAGGTAATGGTGGATATATTGAAGAATTGAAGAATATAGGGTTTGATATTAATATAAATAGAGAAAATAAAATAAATATAAAAAAATATAGTAAAGATATAGGATATAAGTATATTCAATGATTTTATTGAATTAAAAGTTTATATTAAATTTAAATTTTATGAACTAATTTAGAGAAGGGAACGATAAGAATGTTAATTTTTTTAGTTATGGTAATAGCATGTGTATTAGGTGCAATTGTTGGATTAAATGCACCAATTATATCATATACATATTCAAGTTATTTGGCAATTGCAATAATTGCAGCATTAGATTCAGTGTTTGGTGGAATAGCTTCTGTGATAAATAAAAGATTTGATATGAAAATTTTTATTTCAGGATTTTTTGGAAATGCAATACTTGCAATATTATTAACAGTACTAGGAGAAAAATTGAATGTTGATATTTATTTAGCAGCTATAGTTGTTTTTGTTTGGAGAATGTTTATGAATTTAGGTATAATAAGAAGATATTATGTCGAAAAATGGACAGAAAAAATAAAAAATAAAACTGACCAAGAAGTGAAAGAAGACATTGAACAAGAAAAAAATAAAAACTTGTAAATTAAATAAAAGTTGATTTTTCAATGGTCATAAAAAAATATTACAAAAACATTACAAAATTATTACAAAAATATAACAAATTCTATTGACAATTGAAAGAAAATGTAATATAAATACAACAAGAAATGAAGTAACAGTGAGATGGGGGAATTAACTTGGCAATAGGTGATATTATAGTTGGTGTAGACATAGGAACAACAAAAGTAGCAACGGTTGTAGGCGAAGTTAACAATTTTGAACAAATAGAAACTATATGTAGTACATCATATAAATGTAGTGGATTAAAAAAAGGTAAAATAATAAATGAAGAAGAAATAAGTCTAAGTTTAGCAAAAACTATAAAAGATGCTGAAGATGAAACAAACTTAAAAATAAATTCAGCATATGTAACAATTCCTGGAAAATATGTAACAATAGTCCAAAATAGTATAACAAAAGAAGCAAGAGACAAGTATTCTGGAATCTCAATAAGAGATGTACAAAATGCAATAATGCAAGTAAAAGATATAGAGATACCAGATGGAAAAACATTAATAGATATAGTACCTGATAAAATTATATTAGATAATGGGACAGTAGTGGCAGATCCGGTTGGAAGCTTAAGTTCTAGTTTTACAATAAGTGCACAAATAATTTTAGCTGATAAAGATTATGTAAGACAATTAAACAGTATATTTAAAAAAGCTGGTTTAGAAATAGATGGAATTGTTCCAGAAACTTTAGCAGAAAGAAATTTGATACTTGATAAAAATGAATTGTATGATAATATAGCAATAATAGATGTAGGAGCAGAAAATACAGATATAGGAGTATTTGAAGGTTCAACATTTATTTATACAAATTCAATACCATTAGGTGGAGAGAATATAACAAATGATATTGCATTAGTATTAAATATTGCACAAGAAGAAGCTGATAAATTAAAGAGACAATATGGGTTAGCATTGAAATCATTTATAGACAATGATAATGACATTATATTAAATACATGCAAAGATAACAATAAAAACAAAATAATAAAAAGTTCAGAATTAATAGAGATAATAGAGGCAAGAATAGAGGAAATGTTCTTGATAATAAATAAAGACTTGACTAATCAAGGAATTAAATCTAGAATAAATAATATTGTATTAACAGGACAAGGAATAACAAATATAAGTAAAAGTGATGTAGCAGGAAAAATAAATTTAAATATACCTGTAAAAGTATCAACAGGAAGATTAATAGGGACAACAAAACCTGCATATAGGACAAGCTATGCATTGGTTAGATATATTGCTTCAAGACCATTTACTAAAACAGTATCAAGTAGTATAGATACAAAATCAAACGAAAGTATATTGAAAAATATCTTTGAAAGAATAAAGGAATTTTTCTATAGTTAAAATAGTTATTAATTTTAAAATATATAAATAAAAGAGGCTAAGATGTGATAATAGCTAAGATAATAAGGGAGGAAAAATCAAAATGATGGAATATGATGATAACAATATAACAATGATGGATGGAACAGCAACAATAAAAGTAATTGGTGTTGG
>CAYQBQ010000032.1:0-10333 GCA_964415805.1 uncultured Clostridium sp. | reverse complement strand
GATGGATTTATATAAAAAAGAAAATATGAGTCCATTTAGTGGTTGTTTAAGTACAATTGCACAATTCATTTTGTTAATATCAATATTTTACATGGTTAGATATCCATTGACATATATGAAGAAGATAGATAAAACCCAGATAGATACTTATGTACAACAAATGAAAGATGAAGGTATGGCAGTAAGTCAAGCTTATTCGGAAATTGATATAGTAAGAGAAGTAGATTATTTAAAAGAAAAATTTCCAGAAGATGAAAACCTAGATAAAATTAATTTAAATATGCAATTTTGTGGATTAGATTTAGGTAAAATACCTCAACAAAATTTAGGAGATTGGACGGTTTATATAATACCAGTTCTTTACATAATATCAACATTTATATCAATGAGAGTTACTATGTCTATGCAAAATAAAACAAATAAAAAAGATGATGTAATAGATATAACAGAAAATGCTGACAAAAAAGAAGAAGAAAAAAATGAAATGGAAGAAGCCATGGCTCAATCTAATAAAATGATGTCTTGGATGATGCCAATTATGTCAGTTTCTATATCTCTTGTTGCGCCATTAGGACTTGCTTTATATTGGTTAATAAATAATATCTTGATGATTGGTGAGAGATTGATTTTAAACAAACTAGTAAAAGACTAAATTGTATGGCGATTAATGAATTGAAAGGAAAAATGAATATGGATAGAAGTATTATTTCAGAAGGTAAAACTACAAATGAGGCTATTGAAAATGGCTTAAAAAAATTAAATGTTTCTAAAAATATGGTTGATATAAAAGTTTTAGAAAATGAAGAAAAAAGAAGCTTTTTTAGTATTTTATCACCTAGGGTGGTAAAAGTACAACTAACCATAAAGGAAAGTGTACAGGAAATAAATCCAGAAAAAAAGGAAAAGAAAGAGATAGAATTATCTATAGAAGAACAAGAAAAAGCAAGAAATAATATTGAAAAATTCTTAAAAGAATTTTTAGATAAAGTTCAAAAAAATGCTAAGTATACTATTGAAACTTCAAAAACTGGGATAAATATTGATATAGAAGATGAAAACATAGGATTTTTAATAGGATATAGAGGGGAAACATTATATGCTTTTCAAAATATTTTAACAGCAGTTGCATCTAAAGGTATAGAAAATAGAGTAAGAGTTATATTAGATATAGAAGGGTATAAAGCAAAAAGAGTAAAGGCTTTGGAAGAATTAGCAGAAAAACTTGAAAAAACTGTGATAAAGAATAAAAAATCAATAACTTTAGAGCCAATGCAGGCCTATGAAAGAAAAATAATCCATACAAAGTTACAAAATAGTGATTTAGTTGAAACAAGAAGTATAGGTGAAGAACCTAGAAGAAAAGTAGTAATTTCTTTAAAAAGAAATTAATTTAATATATAAAATCGGAGGTCAAAGGTCAGATTTTACTTAAAAAAGTAATTTTTAACCTTTGATTTTTTTTATGAATTTGTATAAAAAACTTTAAAAAAGTTACATAATATGGTAAAATATTATAGATAATTACAGAAATAAGGAGAGAAAATAATGGATGTAATAGCTTCAATATCTACGGCTCCACGGAATTGGTGGGATTGGAATTGTAAGAATGAGTGGTAATAAATGTTTTGATGTATTAAATAAAATATTTAAACCTAAAAAAGAAGAAAAAATAGAGGATATTAAAGGGTATAGTATAAAATATGGTTTTATAGTTAATAAAGATGAGATTATTGATGAAGTTTTGGTGTCATATTTTAAGGCTCCTAAAAGCTATACTACGGAAAATATGTGTGAGATAAATACTCATGGTGGGAATATTGTAATAAGAAAAATATTAGAATTATGTTTAAAAAATGGAGCAAATCTTGCGGAACCGGGAGAATTTACTAAGAGAGCATTTTTGAATGGAAGAATAGATTTGCTTCAAGCTGAATCTGTTATTGATGTTATAAATGCTAAATCTGAAAGAGAGTTAAATACTGGAATAAAACAGTTAGAAGGTGTTTTATCTAAGAAAATTAAAGAAATAAAGCAAGAAATTTTAGATGTAATGGTAAACGTGGATGTTAGTATAGATTATCCAGAATATGATGTAGAGGATATAACTAATCAACAGATACTAGACATGTTAGATAGTGTTCAAATAAAATTAGAAAATTTAGAGAAAAGTTTTGACAATGGAAAACTTATAAAAGAAGGTATAAAAACAGCTATTGTAGGTAAGCCCAATGCGGGAAAATCATCTTTGTTAAATGCTATTTTAAAAGAAGATAGAGCTATTGTTACAGAATATGAAGGAACTACAAGAGATACAATAGAAGAATTCGTTAATATTGCAGGGATACCTTTGAAATTAATAGATACAGCAGGAATTAGAGATGCTAAAGATGAAGTGGAAAAGATAGGAATAGCAAAATCAAAAGAAATAGCTAAGGATGCGGATTTGGTTATTGCAATTTTTGATAGTTCAAAAGAATTATCTAATGAAGATATAGAAATTTTAAATATTATAAAAAATAAAAAATCTATAATTTTGTTAAACAAAGCGGATTTAAATAGTGTTTTAAAAGAAGATGATTCTAGATTTAGGAGTATTACAGATAAAATTTTAAAAATTTCTGCACTAAATGGAAATGGATTAGAAAAATTATATTCTATAATTGAGGAAATGTTTAGTTTAAATGAAATTAATATAGATAACGATATTATTATAACTAATTTAAGACATAAAGATCTGATTTCTAAAGCGATAGAAAATGTAAAAAAATCTAGAAAAACAATTATGGAAAATATGCCAACAGATATTATTGCTATTTTTGTTAAGGACATTTTGGAAGACTTGGGAAATATCACAGGAGAATTTGTAACTGATGATATAATAAATGGAATTTTTTCTAAATTCTGTTTAGGAAAATAACTACATAAAATTAATTTGAAAATCCAAAATAAGACGATATTATATATAAATATATATAATTTGTAAGATAAAAATAAAAAATGAAATATAACGAAATTAAAAAGAATGAAAAGGATATAAATATTAGAGTAAAAATATAACTAATAAGCAAATCTAAGAAGATAGAGTATATTTAAGAAACAAAAAGGCGAACAAATATTGCAGTAAACATAAGATTTAAAAACATAATCAGTAAATAAAATTTAAGAGTAAAAATTTACAAAATACTGTAAAAACGTTTAAATAAATGGATTCGACAAAAATCGACAAAATATAAAATGAACTACTTGGTAAAAATTTTTACTAAAATAAAAAAAACGTTGATTTCTGTTTCTTAAGGAAAGGAAAATAAAATGAGTTATTATGCAGGAGATTATGATATAGCAGTTATAGGAGCAGGACATGCGGGATGTGAAGCAGGTTTAGCCGCAGCTAGATTGGGAATGAAAACATTGGTGTTTTCAATAAGTTTAGAAGCTGTTGCAAATATGCCATGTAACCCACATATTGGAGGAAGTTCAAAAGGACATTTGGTAAGAGAGATTGATGCTCTTGGGGGTGAAATGGGGAAAAATATAGACAAGACAATGATTCAAATTAAAATGTTAAATACATCTAAAGGACCAGCGGTTCATTCTTTAAGAGCACAGGCTGATAGAAAGAGATATCATATGGAAATGAAACATACTTTAGAAAAACAAGAAAACTTATATTTAAAACAGGGAGAAATTGTGGATATTAAAGTTGAAAATGGTAAGGTAGTGGGGATAGAAACTGCCGTTGGTGCTATATATGGTGCGAAAGCTGTTATTGTTGCCACAGGAACATATTTAAAGGGTAAAATATTTATGGGTGAATTTTCTGAGGAGAGTGGTCCTGATGGAGTTGCAGCAGCAAATAAACTATCAGATTCTTTAAAGAAAATAGGAGTTGATTTAGTAAGGTTTAAAACAGGTACACCAGCTAGAATAAATAAAAGAAGTATTGATTTTAGTAAAATGGAAATTCAAAAAGGTGATGAAAATATAGTTCCATTTTCTTTTGAAGACGAAATAAAAGATTTGAAACAAGTAGATTGCTATTTGACGTATACTAATGAAGAAACACATAAAATAATAAGAGAGAATTTACATAGATCTCCATTATATGCGGGAAAAATAGAAGGAACAGGTCCAAGGTATTGCCCATCTATAGAAGATAAAGTTGTTAGGTTTAGTGATAAGCCTAGACATCAAGCGTTTGTTGAGCCTGTTGGACTGGATACAGATGAAATGTATATACAGGGATTAAGTTCTTCTTTACCAGAAGATGTACAAATTGCTTTATATCATACAATAGCAGGGTTAGAGAATGCTGAGTTTACAAGATCTGCATACGCTATAGAATATGATTGTATAGATCCATCAAATTTAAAGTTATCGTTGGAATATAAAGGTATAGACGGATTATTTATGGCTGGTCAAACAAATGGAACATCTGGATATGAAGAAGCTGCGTGTCAAGGATTGATTGCAGGAATAAATGCTGCACAAAAAATAAAAGGTAAAGAGCCTGTAATATTAGATAGAACACAGGGATATATAGGAGTTTTAATTGATGATATTGTTACAAAAGGAACAAATGAACCTTATAGAATGATGACTTCTAGAGCTGAATACAGACTTCTTTTAAGACAAGATAATGCAGATTTAAGGTTAACTGAAATAGGACATGATGTCGGTTTGATTTCAGATGAAAGATATGAAAGATTTTTAGTTAAAAAAGCAAATATAGAAAAAGAAATACAAAGATTGAAAAATACCATTGTTAGGCCAACTAAAGAAGTAAATGAATTACTAGTAAAATATGGTACATCAGAGCTTACGACTGGAACTAAAATGTCAGAATTATTAAAAAGAACAGAGTTAGATTATGATAAATTAAAACCAATAGACGAAAATAGACCTGAGCTTACATTACAAGAGAAAGAGGAAGTTGAAATTCAAGTAAAATATGAAGGGTATATAAAAATGCAAGAGGCTCAAGTAGAAAAATTTAAAAAATTAGAAACTAAGCTATTACCAGAGAATATTGATTATGAAAAAATAAACGGTTTGAGTTTAGAGGCTAGACAAAAACTTAATAAATTTAAACCACATTCGATAGGACAGGCTTCTAGAATATCAGGTGTTTCTCCGGCTGATATTTCTGTACTTTTGATTTATTTGCAAATTAATAAAAAATAATTAATTGAGGAATTGGGGACGGGTTAAAAATCCGCATTAAAAAATATAACTTTATAAAACAATATATTAATTATAATATTAAATGGGGATTTTTAACCCGTCCCCAATTCCTAATAGGAGGTTTTATGAATATAGATAAATTTAAAGAGTTAATGTGTTTATATGGAAAACAAATAGATATAAAGTTTAACGATAAACAATTGAATCAATTTTATGAATATATGCAACTACTTATAGGGTGGAATGAGAAAATTAATTTAACAACTATTACAGCCCCAGAAGAGATAATTTTAAAACATTTTATTGATTCATTAACAGTAAATAAATATATAGAGAAAAATAAAAATATTGCTGATGTTGGAACTGGAGCAGGTTTTCCTGGAATTCCTTTAAAAATATATAGACCAGATTTAAAAGTTGTTTTAGTTGATTCTTTAAATAAAAGAATTAATTTCTTAAATGAAGTTATATCTAAACTAGATTTAGAAGATATTGATACCGTTCATAGCAGAATAGAAGATTTTGGAAAAGATAAAAAATACAGAGAAAGGTTTGATTATGTAACTGCAAGAGCTGTGGCTAATTTGGCTACACTTTCAGAGTATTTGATTCCAATTTCTAAAATAGAAGGACAATGTATTTGTATGAAAGGAAATGATATTAAAGAGGAAGTTGATAATAGTAGAAATGCTATAAAGACATTAGGTGGAAAAATTAGTAAAATAGATTATTTTGAATTACCTGATTCTGATATTTCAAGAAATATGATTATTATAGATAAGATAAAGAACACACCTAATAAATATCCAAGGAAAGCAGGTTTACCATCAAAGGAACCTTTGAAATAGTGCTGTTTCAAGGGTTCTTTTATTGTAAAAAAATATTATAAAAATATAAAAAAAGCATTGACTTTTTTAGAATAATTGTATATCATAAATATATAAATAAAACAAAGTGATAAGTAAATATTAACTATAAAATGGAGGCTAATAAAGTGGGAAAAATAATATCAGTAGCAAATCAAAAAGGTGGAGTTGGAAAAACAACAACAACAATAAATTTAAGTACAATGCTAGCTAAAAAAGGAAAAAAAGTATTATTAATAGATGCAGATCCTCAAGGGAATGCAACAAGTGGTGTTGGAGCTGAGAAGGATGTAGAATTTTCTACATATGATATATTGGTTGGAGATACTGAAATGGAAGAAACTGTTGAGAAAACTATCATAAAAAATTTATTAGTATGTCCATCAAATATAAATTTAGCAGGTGCAGAAGTAGAATTGGTTTCTATGATGTCAAGAGAACAAAGATTGAAAGAAAAATTAGAAAGTGTAAAAGATAAATTTGATTATATTTTAATAGATTGTCCACCATCATTGGGATTAATCACATTAAATGCATTTACTGCTTCAGATAGCGTTTTAATACCTGTTCAATGTGAATATTATGCATTAGAGGGATTGGGACAACTTTTAAATACTATAAATCTAGTTAAAAAGCATTTAAATAAGAATTTAGAAATAGAAGGTGCACTACTAACAATGTATGATGCAAGGACAAATCTTTCTAATCAAGTTGTAAAAGAAGTAAAGAAATATTTTAATGACAAAGTTTATAAAACAGTAATACCAAGAAATGTAAGATTAAGTGAAGCACCAAGTTATGGAATGCCCATAACTGAATACGACCCTAGATCAAAGGGAGCGAAAATGTATGAAAAACTTACAAAAGAATTTTTAAAAATAAATGATGCTGAGAAAAAAGCTAAACATATGATATAGTTTGGAAAGGAAAGTGATACAAATGCCTAAAAAAACAGGATTAGGAAAAGGTTTGGATGCTTTATTTGGACCAGTACCTGAGGAGGAAAAACAAAAAGAAAATGATATATTAAGAAATTTAAAAATTACTGAAGTTGAACCTAATAGGAATCAACCAAGAAAAAATTTTAATCAAGAAGCATTAGAAGAACTTGCTGAATCAATAAAAGAATATGGATTGATTCAACCTATAATAGTAACTGAAAAAGATGGTTATTATAGTATTATTGCAGGAGAAAGAAGATGGAGAGCTTGTAAATTAGCAGGATTAGAGGAAATACCTGTAATTGTTAGAGAAGATGATGAAAAGAAAAACAATGAAATAGCATTGATAGAAAATATACAAAGAGAAGATTTAAATCCATTTGAAAAAGCATTAGGAATAAAAAATTTAATGAATACTTATGAATTAACACAAGAAGAAGTTGCAAAAAAATTAGGAAAAAGTAGAAGTTCAGTTGCAAACACTATTAGAATACTAAATTTAGAGCCAAGAGTTTTAGAATTTGCAAAAAAAGGTAAATTAACAGAAGGACATTGTAAAGCTTTGCTTGCAATAACAGATCCAGAAAAACAATACATGATGGCTGTAGATATGATTGAAAGAGGAACAACAGTTAGAGAAATAGAACAAAGAAATAAAAAAATAAAACAAAAACAAGTATCAAAAGAAGATTTGAAAAGAGCAAATATTCTATATAAAGATATAGAAAATACGTTTCAAGGATTTTTTGGTACAAAAGTTAAATTAGATCCTGGTAAGAAAAAAGGAAAAATAATTATAGAATATGCATCAAATGATGATTTAGAGAGAATACTAAAATTAATGAAATAGGAAGGTATTTAAATGCAAGGAATTTTAGAATTTTTAAGAACAGATAATTATCTATTGATTTTAAGTTCGTTTACAATAATATTATTAATAGGATTTTTAATTGTATTAATAAGCAATATAAGATTAAATAATAGATATAAAAAATTTATGAATAAATTAGGAAATGGTAAAAATCTAGAGGAAGATTTAGAAAATTTTATGTATAAAGTTGATAGAGTTGAAAAACAAAATGCTGAAATAACTAATTTTTGTAAAAATTTAGATGAAGATATATCTAAATGTATTCAAAAAATAGGAATTGTAAGATATAGTGCTTTTAAAGATACTGGTAGTGATTTAAGTTTTGCAGTTGCATTATTAGATGAAAATAATAGTGGAGTTGTATTTAATGGAATCTATTCAAGAGAGATGTCTAATATTTATGCTAAACCTGTAGAAAAAGGAAATTCTAGATATACTTTATCTGAAGAAGAAAGTCAGGCTATTGTTAAAGCAATTGAATCAAACAATTTATATAAAATGAGATAGAGGAATAGTATATGAAGAAAAAAATAAAAAAAATAGAACAATTTATTATTAAACATGATAAATTGTTTTTTATAATAGTATTTTTTATAATGATTATAGGTAAAACTTTATATATGGAGACTTTGCCTGAAGATGAAATGTGGAACTTTCAAAATATATATAAAATGTATAATGGTTATAAAATTTATATTGACGCTAATGTTATAACAACACCATTATTTCATTTTATAGGATTAATATTGTTCAAACTGTTTGGTGCAAATTTTTTTGTTTTTAAATTATATAATGCTTTTTTATGTTTATTTATATTTTTTGGTATTTATAAACTTTTTAAGACATTAAAGATTACTAAAATTTATTCTTTTAGTTTTACTTTTATAATGTTTTTGTTGAGTGGAGATAAACTAATAGGTGCAACAGCGAATTATAACAGTTTAGCTATTTTATTTGTTATATATGCAATATTGTTAAATATTAATAAGGCAAAATATAAAAATTATTTTTTATATGAAGCTATTTTAATGTTTTTGATAATTATAACAAAACAGAATGTTGGAATATATTATATAATTGGATATATAATATATTCTATTATAGAACCTAAACAATTAAAACAATTAGTTAAAATTTCTGGGTTATTGATTGTTTTTTCTGCTGTTTTTTTGTATATTTTGTTTAAATTAAATGTACTACAAGGTTTTATAAATTATTGTTTTTTTGGAATTAAAGAATTTGGACAATATAATATTACGGTAGATGTATATTGGACATTAGTTTTGATTTTTATTGGTCTTATTAATGGTTTATTGATTGTGTTTATGAAATATAATATAAATTGCAAAATGAATAATAATGAGAAGAATAATGTAAAGATAATTGCTTGTTTTGCATATATGATAGGATTAATTAGTTATCCTATGTTTAATAAAGCACATATTAATTATTCATTGATTTTGCAGTACATATTATTAATATATATGTTATATATTAATTTTAAAAATATAAAAATTAATAAAAAATATGTTATATATGTAATTAGTTTATTAATAATTATACTTAGTGTAGAATCTATAATTTTTGTATATGAATATTTTAATATTGTAGTTAATGATAAATATAAAAATGTATATTTTGGAACTTTGTTTGATGACAATATAAAAGCAAAAATAGAAACTGTAACAAAGTGGATAGAAAAATCTGATAAAAATGTTATTATTTTATCGCCAGATGCGGTTTTATATATGATACCTTTAAAACAAAGTAATTCTGAAATGGATTTGATATTATTAGGAAACTTGGGTAGAAATGGAGAAAATAACATTATAGAAAAAGTATCAAAATTAGATAATAAGATAATATTAATAAATAAAGAAAAATTATCATATCAAGAATCAGACAGGTTAAGAGAATATGTGGTAAATAATTTTATAAACATAGGAGAAATCGAAGATTTATTAATATTCGAAACAAAATAGTAAATAAAGTTAAAAAAATAGTGATAAAAAGTTAAAAATTCTATTGACAAATGTTTTTAAAAATGCTAATATAAATACTGTCGCTGGACATACTTTAAAAATATTTGTCTAATGTATATGGAGAGGTGGTCGAGTTGGTTTATGGCACCAGTCTTGAAAATTGGCGTGCGTTAATAGCGTACCGTGGGTTCGAATCCCACCCTCTCCGCCAAACTTTTATATAGATATAAGACCATAAATTTATAATATTATAGATTTAAGTTTTTATATCTTTTTTTATATATTTGGAGATGTACCCAAGTGGTGAAGGGGACTGTTTGCTAAACAGTTAGGTCCCGAAAGGGGCGCGGAGGTTCGAACCCTCTCATCTCCGCCAGATTATAAAATATGGATTGAGAAATCGATTCATATTTTTTGCGTATTATGAATAAAATATTACCCAGTTCAAAAAATTAAAGCAACAAAATTAACATAAAAATATAGACACATATA
>CAYQBQ010000031.1:0-10497 GCA_964415805.1 uncultured Clostridium sp. | reverse complement strand
AATTGTCGGGCTTTGCACCTGTAAGCTCATATGTAAATGTATTATCTGACTCACCGGGCAATGTCTGACTGCCGGTAAATGTATATTCTGCACTCTCACCCTCTGCAAAACCGTCTCCTGAAACAGACACTTTACCGGATGTAAGAGGCTTGCCATCATAAGCCTTTGACGCCGTATCTGAAGTAAGTGTTACATTACGCCTGGTGACTGTTAATATTCCACTCTCTACGGAAACCGCAAACTGTACCGTCACATCCTGATCGGCACTGTCCTTTATGGTTGGAGTTCCGGTTACATTTACCGTGTATGTTCCCGCATCCGTACCGGAAGCCTCCGCAGTCATTCCGCTTATCCTGTAGGTCTTGCCGTTTGATGCGGTAAATGTGCTTCCCTCCTCACCATCTATCATATAACCCGTTACCGACTTCTCTGTTCCATCGTATTTTACGGTTTTACTGTTAGCGTTAAGCGTTACCTCGTACTTGGTATTCCTGTTGTTTACGGTTAGCATTCCGAAGGATGTTGTTATATCGTAGTTGTCTGCCTTCGTATGCTCATCAAGGGTATAGCCAAAGCTGTTCTCGGAAACTCCGACTACTGTCCTTGTTCCGGTCACATTATATATTGCACCTTCTCCATCCGCAAATCCGTCACCGCTTACAGTCACGGTATCATTTCTCAGGGCATCACCGTCATACTCTTTACTGTCTGTTGATGAAGTCAGTGTGACGCTCCTCTTTTCGATTATCAGCTTACCGTTCTTCGGGATCACACTGAATTCACCCGATACATCTGCACCGTCACTGTCCTTTACAACTGCTGTTCCGCTCACATTTACCGTGTACTCTCCTGCATCCGTTCCACTTCCTTCCGCTGTCAGACCGGAAACCGTATATGTATTTCCGTCCACCTCGAAGGTATCCGTAACAAATCCTGAAACAGCATGCTCTTCACCGTCATACATCACCGTACCACTTTCTGCCTGCGGTGAGATTTCATACTTGGCTTCACGGCTCGTAACAGTGAGTGTTCCTTCCACTTTTGTTATGTTGTAATTGTCTGCTTTCGTTCCTTCATTTAATGTATATGTGAAGCTGTTTGCACTGCTTCCCACAACCTTCTGTGAGCCTGTTACATTAAAGGCTGCTCCTTCTCCGGCAGTAAATCCGCCATCTGAAGCATTTGTACCACCGGAAATACCTGTACCGCCTGAAACTGTTACCGTATCATCTGTAAGCACCATTCCGTCATAAGCCTTACTTGCTGTTGCAGATGTAAGGGTCACATTTCTCTTGTCTATAGTAAGCGTGCCGTCTGTGGTGTTTACAATAAACTGATCTGTCAGGTCATTACCCGCACTATCCTTAACAACCGCTGTTCCCGTAACTACTGCTGTATACTCTCCCGCATCCGTTCCACTTGTAGAAGCACTCAGTCCCGACACTTTGTATGTCACATCATTAACAGTAAACTCATCAGTGACAAAGCCGTCTATCATATGCTCTGTACCGTCATAGGTGACCTCACCACTGTTCGCTTCCATGGTAATCTCATACTTCTTATCCGTTCCATCTACTGTTCTGCCCGTGACAGTCAGTGTTCCTACTGATTTGGTGATCTCATAATTATCGGCTTTCGTACCATCCTTCAATGAATAAGTAAATGTATTATCAGATTCACCCGGCAGAGTCTGTGTTCCTGTCACATCATACTCTGCGCCTTCATTATCTGCGAAACCGTCACCACCGACTGTTATGTCATCATTGGTAAGCGCCGTACCGTTATATGCTTTAGTATCCGAGGCAGATGTCAGTGTCACGTTTCGTTTTGTGATTGTAAGGTCTGCTCCGGTATAGCTTATATTATAGTTGTTTCCAGCTGTCAGAGTTCCCTGTAGAATCGCATATCCACCATCTCTGACATCTTCACCTGCCACACGGGTAAGTGCACCGGTCATAACAGTTTCGGCAGTGTCATCATTCTCGAATCCATCTGCATTGTATGTAAGAGACGGATCAGCGTTACCATAAGTCTTTGACTTTACAGCAGCCGTTACTGTCAGAGTCTTCTTTCCGATCGTGAAATCTGCGCCTGTATAACTGATTGTATAGTTATCTCCTGCCGAAAGCGTATTCTGCTCAATTGCATACGTTCCGGCATTCTCACCGGATGCACGTGAAAGCCCGCCACTCATAACAGTTTCAGCCGTATCACCGTTAACAAAGCCATCAACCGCATAAGTCAAATCCGGATCAGTCTCTCCATATGTCTTTGACTTCGCCTCTGCTGTAACTGCAAGAGTCGCCTTAGTAATTGTAAAAGTACCTGCCGCATAACTTACAGTATAATTACCCTGTGTAACATCTCCTGCAGGTGTAATAGCATACTCACCAACATCCTCACCTATGGCACGTGTCACAGAATAATCAATGCTGTCATTCCCTACAAGTCCTTCAACAGTTGCTGTAAATGAAGCAGGCTCTTCCGCGCCATAGACCTTAGAAGCGTTATCAGCCGTAACTGTTACTGATTTTCTTGTGATACTAAATGTTCCCGGAACAAAGCTTATATCATAATTAGAATTTGCTCCGTCACTCTGGGATACGGTTATCGCATATCCCAATTCATTAACATTTTCTCCGGCAGTTCTTGCTATGCTTATATCAGAAAGTACATGATTGGAAAGTACCTCGTTAGCATCCGAGCCGTTCTTTGAAGTTACCGTGTATGTCAAAGCAGGATCTTCCGAACCATACTCTTTTTCTTTATTCTCTGCAGCTACTTCAACCTGTTTCTTAGTAATTACAAAATCCGCAGTCGCCTCGCCTGCTTCACAGTTGCCGTTTGCAGCAATGCTTGCCTTGATAGTGTACTCTCCGGCATCAGTCGGAACCGCTTCCGTATATTCAGCACTATTCCTAACAGCGTATGTATATGTCACTTCACCATTTCCGGTATTTCCATTTACCACAGGTACACTTGCTGTATCTCCATATATCCAATCCTCTATGCTCACGGAGGGCGTAATCGCTGCCCTTGTGATTGTAAATGTCCCCGGAACAAATGTTATATCATAATTCGGATTATTATCATTTGTCAAAGTTCCCGCATTTATCGCATAACCGCCTTCCCTGACATCTTCTCCTTCTTCCCGGGAAAGCGAACCGGTCAAAGTATCTCCACTAACCAAACCTCCCTCAGGAATAGTATAGGTAAGTTCCGGATCATTCTCGCCATAAGTTTTAGACTTATCATCAGCAGTAACCGTTAACGGCTTTGGCTCAATAGAAACTGTATATGATCTTTCCTCACTGTCCAGTCTGTTAGCAGGATCTGTACTTACATACTTCGCATATACGGTATATTCGGCTGCATCCTTACCTGTCGGTATAGCTGTTCCCCACACTCCATCATCTATACGGTAGTTCATGGTATAACCTGAAAGAGTGGTTGTTGGAGCGATAAGCAATGCCTGAGCTGAACCGCTATATTCAAGTCCCGTATTCGCCGTCGGCCAGTTGGCATTATCAGTTTCAGCAGGGAATGGTGCCTTAACGATCTCAAACCACCAGTCATCCGTTGTTATAAGACCTGCAGCATCACTTCCTGTTCCTGAATAATTTGTTCCTTCGGAAACCTCTAACCTGACACGATATTTTCCGGCGTCAGTCGGTGCGGTACCGGCAGGAGTCGTTTCTGTCTCAGTCTCTCCATCCACCTTGAAATATCTTGGTGTAATTGTTCCAAGACCTTCAATACCTGCAGCCGCCGTTGCAGTAACTGCCCACTGCCCGGCATTGTATACTACTGTATTTTTATTAAGCATATCTGAGCCGAGTTTGACATCAAAGCATGCAAGGCTTAACGGTTTCAAAGTAATAGTAAATGTTGCCGGAGTATATGCAGCAATTTCATAATTAGCTGTTCCCGTAAGAGTTCCCTGTGTAATTTCATATGTTCCTACATTTTCTTCTAAGATCCTTGTCAAAGCTCCTGTCACGGCATCATTTACAGTCTCACCACTTATAATACCGCTTACAGTATAAGTAAATTCCGGATCGGCATCGCCATAAACCTTTGTTTTATCTTCCGCAGTTACCGTTAATGGTGCTCTATTAATGGTAAGAACAGCCGTCCCCTCTACATCCAATGTCTGCCGTTCACCTTCAATATATCCATACATAGGATTAGCTACTGTCGTCTTATAGTAAATGGTATAGCTTCCCGCATTGGTATATTCAGGCGGTGTCGTCAATGTATAATCGGCATCCGTCTTTTCCTGCTTAAATGTAATATTGGTTTCACCATCACCAACAACAATGGTATGTGGCTGACCGTCATAGGTAACCTCTTTGTCACCGACTCCTGTA
Source organism: uncultured Clostridium sp. (assembly GCA_964415805.1). GTDB lineage: Bacteria > Bacillota > Clostridia > TANB77 > CAG-508 > CAG-269. Next base: position 6,127 of record CAYQBQ010000031.1, on the reverse strand, counting down.
ATATACCACGGAAGTACTACGCTTCCGGTAAAATTCGTTCCTATTCCTGTTACAGTTATTTCATGCACACCCGCATCATTGGCAGTCGTTTCACCTGATACCCTGTAATCTGTATTAAGCGTTACCGGAGTATATTTACTGAATACCACATTGGGTGAATGGTTATCGCCACTTGCCTGAAAACTCACCTTGTCAAGTCCCACAAAATCGGCAGAAAGCTTCCTCTTATTGATCTTAAATGTTCCTGTACTGTATGTGACGTTGTAATTACCCTGATTGGCAACACCTGTCGGAGTAATTGTATATGAGCCTGCATTTTCCCCTTCAGCCCGAACGATGTCATAATCAATCACACTTCTATCATCATTTCTCTTAAGTCCTGTAATTGTCGTCGTCAGTTCTTCAGGATCATCATCCCCGTAGGTCTTACTCATGTTATTCGCCTTAACAGTCACAGGTGCCTGCGTAATCGTAAGGGTTCCGCCAACAAACTCAACATTGTAATCGCCCTGTGTGGCATCACCGGTTACAACTATTGCATGATTTCCGACATTTTCTTTATCACTATCATTTTCAGCGGTATCACGCCCAATATAGTTGTAGCTGATCTCATCAGCGGGAGCTCCGCTTACCGCAACTGTAAATTCGGGATCGTCATCTCCGTAAACCTTGCTCTTAGCCTCAGCGGTAACAGTGACCGTCTTGGCAACAATATACCACGGCAGGTATACGGTGCCGTCATAATTCCCTTTACCATCAAATTTGATGTAATGTGTTCCTGTCGATATGGCAGTCGTATCACGGTTCATAGTATAGTCTGTATCTAACACAAGATCCGTAGCATCTGCATCACCAGCCAAAACAGTTGAAACAGTAATCTCCGGCTTTATAACGTCTCCGGTATATTCATACTTACCTGCTGCAAGGTCTGTACTATGTCCAAATGTAATATCATTTTTTGTAATGGTTCTTGGAATAATTATAAATGATATTGTATTTGCTTCCGGCAATTTGTAATTTGCGTTATCAAGAGCTGATGCTTCCGCAGTATAATTGTTACCTGCATTAGTCTTCTCACCGGAAACTGTTACATTACAATTGTCACCCTCAATAAGTTCCGTAGCGATTGCCGATGGTTTCTGAACCTTTCCGTTAAATGTAAATGTAGGTATATTCTCAACTCCATCATAAACAACATCACCTATATGCCACTCAAGTCCTACTTCTTTGGGCTCAATGTTTGCTGTAGCTGCTTCCTGCTGTCCTGCGACTGCAAGCTCATAGTCATTGATGCTATCTCCGCCTAATACAATTCCACTGATTGCAACATTTTTATCCACACCTGCATTGGCATTTTCAAATGTTCCTGTAGCAGTTACGGTAAGGCTGTCGCCTGCCTCAATTCCGCCATATGTTACATGTGAATAATCAAGCGTAGTTGTTGTGTTGCCGTCATATGTCTTGGTATTAACCTCAATTCCCGATATCGTAATATCCTTCTTATCAATCGTAACAATAAGAGATTCTGGCTCATCATCACTGAACACATCTTCAAAGTTGCTGTTACCCACAACCTTATAATATACCGTATAGGTATCTGCATGTGTTGCTGTAATAGCACTGTAATCAGAAGTCCATTCTCCATTTTCCAGACGATACCACATCACAGTATCATCCTCTGAATCGCCCGCTTGAATCAGTACCTGTGCATCACCATTATAGGTCAGTGTATTAGCAACCGGAGGCGTATAGGTCGGAACCTTCTTCTCAACGGTCAGTAAACCTTTCACAAAAGTTATATCATAATTACCAGTAACATCCATGTTACCGTTCTTGATCACGGCATCTTTGGGTAAGATATCTCTCTCATTTCCTACAGTTGTCGTGCTGGTAGTATCAACAGCTTCAAATGCTATTTCAGACAAAGTATGTCCTTCCACAGCTCCGCTAAGTTCCGCATCATTAACTGTTCTTGAAATATCATCCTTTAACTTTACTGTTTGTGATTTAGCAGTAACCGTAACTTCTCTTTTCGCGATAGTAAATGTGGTTGTATGTTCCGTCGGTAATACATAATTATCCTTTTGTTCTCCTGTAAGGGATGCAGTAGCTGTATAAGCGGATACGCTGTAATCAGTCTGTTCGCCGCTGACAGTCACTCCACAATCATCACCCACCAGCACACCGGTAATGCCTGCCGATGGCTTATGGGAAGATCCATCATAAGTAAATGCTCTTGTGGAATCATCCCATGAAAGCTCTAACTGTTTCTTGTTGATTACAACAGTCTCCGAACCGGTGACAGTTGTATAATTTGGTTTTGTAATCTGATAATAAACGGTATAGGTTCCGGCATTAGTGAATGTCGGATTGTTCGTCAGTGTGTAATCGCCACTACCTGTTGTGCGATATTTTATCGTTGCTCCCTCTGGCGCAACGACAGTGATTCCATGTGCCTGACCATCATATGTATCATTGTAACCATTTGCCGTTACACTCATAGCGGCATTGCTGATTGTAAAGTCCTTCGTAGCCGTCCTACCATTATAATTAGATGTCTCAGCAATAGTTGCTCTTACCGTGTAGTTTCCGGCATCAGTTGGTACGGAAACAGTATATGTATTATCTGCTGCATCTTTAACCTTATATTCATATGTCACAGCACCATTTCCTGTATTACCTGTGACACTTGGACTGTTTATTTCCGGACTATACTCTCCATATGTCCATCCTGTAATGTTGACTGCAGGAGAAATATTCGCTTTATCTATAACCAATTTTCCGTTTTGATAGCTGATTTCATAATTATTGGTAACATCTGTATTATTCTTTATTATAGCCGCATTACCTGGTGTAATTGTCCCATTTGTCGTTGCACCACTAGTACTTGGAGTAAGTGTAATAGTACTCAATGTATGTCCACTTACAAGTGTATTTACAGTTACTTTATCAGTGCCGGTAGTAATTGTTCCACCATACGTAATTGTCTGATCATTTGCTTTAATTGTAATTGCCTTTCTATTAACAGTTAAAGAATATGCAGCTGTTTTTGAGGCATAGGAATAATTAGTGCCATCAGCAACAGTAGCTGTGATCGTGGCTGTTCCTGCTCCTACAATCGTAACTTGCCCAATACTGTTAATAGATGCAACACTTGTATTGGAAGATGAATAACTGACTGTTCCATCACCTGCTTTTGTTAATGCATTGGTGAATGCAGAATCTCCATAAGTCTTTGTAACAGCAGGCGTGCCGTAACTGATACTGCCGGCTGCTTTATTCACTGTGACGGTGATAGTTGAATCTTTGGTACCACTGTTATAATTGCTGCCTCCTGCAGCCGATGCACGAACAACCACTGTATATGTACCTGTCGGAGTGTTCTTCGCCGCTGTCAGGACGCGGGTGGATGTATTAAATGTAAAGTAGTTGACTGTGTTATTTCCTTTCTTTTGTGACTGTAGGGAATATGTCACCGTACCCTGTGCACTTGTCGCAGCATTTAAAGTTTTGGTCTGTGCTGTAGTTGCATATGTGTATGACCATGACTGTGGTCCATAGGTGATTGGATTTGATGCCTTAGCGATAGATACCGAGCCCACGCATGTCGCAGCCACAGCGTTATAGTTTGATACAGCATCGCATTTATACCAGACATAATAGGTTCCAACATCAGTTTTTTTCATGTTGTTGTCAGAGATTGAACCGTACCAGGAAGTCGGCTGAGTCGTATTACTTGAACTGATACCATACTGCATATTGTTACCACTCGTTGAACCGGCTGAAGAGATAAGCTGCTTCGCACTGCCGGTATAGGTCAAACCAGATGCAAGTGTTGGAGCTGTTACACTTGGGTCAGAAGCTTTATTGACATGATATTTTATAGTTGCGGTGGCAAATGTTTTATTACCACCCCCATATATCCCCAAATTCTTGCTATATGTAGCCGTAAGAGTATTAGATACACCATTTGACAAGGTCCCAATCGGACCGGTCGTGCCACCACCGCCGCCATCATTATATTCAACATAGAAAAACAAATTATCTGGCATTGAATCCACCGTAATTGTTATATCTCCGCTTGTGCTAAATCTAGGTAATCCCCAGTTAGGTCTGCCGTCACCACCATTATAATTGTTTAGCTCACTTAAACTTGGTGCAAGTGAAAAACACATAAAAGTCATGCCCTTATCAGATGTTATAGTTACGCTTTCTATCGTAATAGTAATCTGCATGGAGTCCGTTATCTTGATTTCATACTCCACACCATCAACAGTAACCTTCATCCACTCATCTGTATGGAATGCCTGATGTGCGGTAACTATCCAAACTCCACTTTCATTTGATGCCGAGAACAAGCTTTCATCACTGACACTTACAGCAGTTACATCACTGTCTGTAGCAACATTTCCATCTGCCTTGGTTATACCAACATAAGAAAGTATGTCGGTTAAGGCAACGCTTGTATCACCTTCCATCACATACTGCTTTTCATCATAGGTGAATTCTACTGTATAGTAGGAAAAGCCGTCCGTTTCGGCTGTGACTGTATCGTCATTTTCCGATACATGCAAAGTATCAGCTGAAAGTTCTCCGGATTTGTCCTCTGATATATGATATACATTTGTATCAAGATTTGTATTGGATACCTCTGCCATCGAAAATGATACTTCCACCTTCTGTCCATCCTCCGGCTGAAGCTCATTTCCATCTGCATCAAGAACCTTAATATCGTAGGTATATGAAGCTGCTACATTTTCCGTCCCGCTTCTTTCTTCTTCGATAATATTCTCAATCTTCTTCTCTTCGGAGGCTTTCGGCTTATTCACGCTAAGTACAGCCGATTCGGGAAATACTCCCTCATCTGCCGATACCTTGATCTCTACGCCATCCATAATGACAGGTTCAGGATGAAATGCGGGATATGCGGTGGTCGCTTCATCCGCAGTCTCCTCAGATGAAACCTCAAGACTTTCCGTATCACTGTACGCATATACATACGAGTTTGGGTATAACCCCGCTATCATACTAAATACCAATATAAGTGACAATAACCTTCTCTTGCTCTTCATATGTTTCACAACTCCTTTTTCTCTATAATTTGAATGGTGATCGTTCCTTAAAAATGTATATAAAAACACCCGGCATGAAATGATCTCTTTATCCCGTACCGGGTGTGGTTATTCTAAAAGCACACAAAAAAGGCAGAATTAGCCCTGTATATATCTGTCTGTCTTGGAGTGCTGTCGAAATCTTTGATTTCGGTAACAGCACCCATGCAAGGTTCACCCAAAAACGCAAGCCAAAGGCGCAGCGTGAATGGATGCAAACCACTGCTGTCTGTCTGTAAAAGATTTTATTCTATAATTCATTAAACTGTACCCCATAAAGTGGACACTTCTCTTTCTTAACCATCCAAAAATCGGACACTCTGCTATTTCCTAAATTTGTATTTCGGACACCTGCATCTCCTGTTACCATGTTTCGTGAACACAAAACCATGCCTGCCTAAAACAATATATCATTTATATCGGCAGTTAAAACAAGCCGTATAACCCTTGTTTAATACACAGATTATACCCGATTTTGACTTTTATTTCAATGAAATAAAACATAAATTTACATTTTTATCAGCCTGCTCTTTTTATATTTTTGTGTCAAATAATCATTATTAATATCTTGAAATTCCTTTACCGACAACTCATCAATCGCATCAATAGCCTCATTCATTACATGAGCTATACTTCCTTTTCTGTATCCGGCACTCAACATAGCCTCCACAATAATACCCAGCACCATTCTTTCGCAGCCGATACCATATACATCTCTTAAGCTTCCGCCGGATATTACTTTCATTTCCCTATTTATCTCGGCTTCAGTTATTTTATCAAGCATAACTGATTCCTCCGTCAAGTCAGTTCTAAAATTGATTATAATTTCATATTCTTTTATCGTCAACAATAAAATTCCCATTCTCTTGGGAATATGCACTTAATATTTATTCAATTAGAATGAGTTGTGAGGTGGATAGGTATGATTACTTTTGATCCTTTATGGAAAACACTAAAAGAAAAGGCTCTTCATCAGTTTGTGTGGGTAGCTAAAACGCTGTAACCCTTGTAAATAT
>CAYQBQ010000030.1:0-10544 GCA_964415805.1 uncultured Clostridium sp. | reverse complement strand
CCTGGTATTTTTCCAACTGAATATAATTTTTCTTCATAATCTACTGATAATGGGAAAAAGTCTATTCCATCTTTTGGTTCTTTTGATGCTGTAACATTTACCATTACAACTGTATCTCCATATCTAACTAATACACTTCCATTAGCTAATCCTGCCATTTTACCTGTTTCAATTACAAGTTTTCTTCCTGCTAATTCTGTTTCATAAGTTTTAAACATTTTATTTTCCTCTCCTTTTTCTTCTTTTTTGCACCATTTTTTAATAAAATCAAACATATTTATCCTCCTTTAGAAATAAGGGATTAAGGGACCACCACATCAAATCCCTCTTTTTTAATATAATATATTACAATTATTTTACACTTCATTTTCAAGAGAGATTTGATGTGGTGGCCCCTTAATCCCTCATTCTAGCCAAATTTAGATTGTAACCTCTATAATATTCTGGATATTTTTTGTCCTAAGCCTGTCCAGCACATTATACAAGCTACTTACCTAAATTTCTGGCTAATCTCAACCAATGGAGACGTTCTTAAATTGGCCGAATTTAATTTTTTTCATTAATATTAAAATTTTAATCTTTCAACCAATTTAAGAACGTCCCCATTGGTTGAATTTCCACAAAAAGCCTATGCTAAATCTTTTGTTTTGCATAGGCTCTTATATGAAATTATTTTCTTAATCCTAATTTTTCAACGATGTCTCTATATCTTTGAACATCTTTTTTTGCTAAATAGTTTAGTAAGTTTCTTCTTTTACCAACCATTTTTAATAATCCTCTTCTTGAGTGATTATCTTTAACATGTACTTTTAAATGTTCTGTTAATTCATTAATTCTTTCTGTTAAAAGAGCTATTTGTACTTCTGGTGAACCAGTGTCTTTTTCTTCTCTTTTATAAGTATTAATGATTTCTTGTTTTCTTTCCTTTGTCATGTTTACACCTCCTATTTTTCTTTACACCTTTAACTGAGCTTTAGATTTGGTGCTTTTCTTGAAAGCTAAGTAAAAGGTTTTACTTGAATAGTATACTACATTATATAAAAAATATCAAGCATTTTGGCAAAATTTGTTAATTTCCACATATTCTATACATTTATAATCCTAATTTAGAAGATTTCACTGTCTTTAAGAAACAGCAAATAAAATCAACCGTATCATCAACCAGTTTTTCTAATTCTTCTATTTTAAATATTTGCATTTCTTGACTTTGATTAATTGCATCTTGTTTAGTCTCATTTATATACTTAACAACCTTTTTAACATCTTCATCATTTATATTAATAACATCAATAACATTCGCATTTTTTGATATGGCAACACTAAATTCAGGCAACTTCATACTATAATTTTTATAAATATAATATTGAAAAGCCTTAAAGTCTTTTTGTTTATCTTTTCTCAACCTTAATCTGTCTGTTTTAACTAATTCATTGTTTTTATTTATAAATCCAATTATTTTATTATTCTCCTTTACACATTTTTCACCATAAAATGTTTCATTCCATAATGAGTCTGTTATTAAATGTGATAAATATCCCATTATTATAGGATTGTCCATTTTGTTTGCATACATTTCGTAAAAAATTTCATATTCTTTTTTATTATTAGGATTATAATTTTCTCCGTTTAAATCAAAATGATTTGTTTTATGTGGCTGTATGTTAGATATATCTTTTACTAAGTATCCATCTTGTACATCTGGTAATATATTTCCGAAAAGAAATAAATTTTCATCTGTTTTTATATTTTTTAATATTTTATTAGCTATTAATAAATGTTCTCCCCAATTAGGCATTTTCTTATCTCCTCAATTTTATTAAAATTAGTAAAACTTAAAAATAAATTATTCTAAATGTTTACATATTAATATTTAGAATATTTTCTTATAAAATTATACCATAACTTTCAAATTAGTAAAGTTTTTAGACTTTTTTCGACAAAAAAGATGAGACAAATTAGGACTGTCCCACTTGTCTCATCTTTCCATCCTTTACAGTGAATTTTGCTAATTTACCTTTATTCAATTTACCATCTAAAATTTCTTCAGCTAGTTTATCTTCAACTAAATTTTGAATTTTTCTTCTTAAAGGTCTAGCTCCAAAGTTCTTGTCAATTCCTTCTTTAGCAATCATGTCTTTAACTTCTGGTTCTAATTCGATATCATATTTTTGTTCTTTTAATCTATTTACAACTTCTTTTAACATGATATCAATAATTTGACCAATTTCATTATCATTTAATTTATGGAATACAATAATTTCATCAATACGATTTATAAATTCAGGTCTTAATTCTTTTTTCAATTCTGTCATTACTTCTTTTTTTGTTTCTTCATATTCTTTTTGTACATCTATTGATTTTTTTTCTTCATTTGATGTATTTGATAAGTTTGATGAATTTGTGAATCCTAAATGTTTTTTGTCTGTAATTAATCTTGCTCCTAAATTTGATGTCATTATTATTACTGTATTTTTGAAGTTTACTGTTCTTCCTTGGCTGTCTGTTAATCTACCATCTTCAAGTATTTGTAATAACATATTCATTACATCTGGATGTGCTTTTTCTATTTCATCAAATAATATTACTGAATATGGTTTTCTTCTTATTTTTTCAGTTAATTGTCCGCCGTCGTCGAATCCAACATATCCTGGAGGAGCTCCTATTAATTTAGATACTGAATGTGGTTCCATAAATTCTGACATATCTACTCTGACCATTGCATTTTCATCACCAAATAATACTTCTGCCAAGGCCTTTGAAAGTTCTGTTTTTCCAACACCTGTTGGACCTAAAAATAGGAATGAACCTATTGGTCTTTTTGGGTCTTTTAAACCGACTCTTCCTCTTCTTATTGCTTTTGCAACTGCTTCTACTGCTTCATTTTGTCCTACTACTCTTTTATGCAATTCTTTTTCAAGATTTTTTAACTTTTCATTTTCATCTTCTGTTATTTTTTTAGCAGGAATACCTGTCCAACTAGCTATAACTTCGGCTATATTCTCTTCTGTTATAGTAACTATTGATTTTGTATTTTTATTTTTCCACCTATTTTGTTCTTTTTCAAATTTTTCTTTTAAAGCCTTTTCTTTGTCTCTTAACTCTGCTGCCTTTTCGAATTTTTGATTTATAACCGCTTCTTCTTTTTCATTTTTTATTTTTTCAATATCTTCTTGCATTTGTTTTAAATTATCTGGTTCTGTAAATGTTTTTAATCTTGCACGTGATGCCGCTTCGTCTATTAAATCTATTGCTTTGTCAGGTAAAAATCTATCATTTACATATCTAATTGATAATTGAACAGCAGCTTCTATCGCCTCATCTGTAATTTTTACATTATGATGTGCTTCATATTTATCTCTAATTCCTTTTAAAATCAAAACCGTATCTTTTTCTGATGGTTCATTTACAGTAACTGGACTAAATCTTCTTTCTAATGCTGCATCTTTTTCAATAAATTTTCTATATTCATTTAAAGTAGTTGCTCCAACTAATTGAATTTCTCCTCTTGCTAATAATGGTTTTAGAATATTTGCTGCATCTATTGCTCCTTCTGCTGCTCCTGCACCAACTATTGTATGAATTTCGTCTATGAAAAGAATAATATCTCCTGCTTTTTTTACCTCATTAAGTGCTTTTTTTATTCTTTCTTCAAAATCACCTCTATATTTTGCACCTGCAACCATTCCAGAAATATCAAGTGTTACAACTCTTTTATCTTTTAGAATCTCTGGAACATCTCCTGAAACTATTTTTTGAGCTAACCCTTCAACTGCTGCTGTTTTACCAACACCAGGTTCACCAATTAAACATGGATTGTTTTTTGTTCTTCTAGACAAGATTTGTATAACTCTTTCTATTTCTTCTTTTCTTCCTATGATTGGGTCAAGTTTTCCTTCTTCTGCCTTTTTTGTTAAATCTTCTCCAAATTGATTTAATGTTGGTGTTTGATTATAACTTCCTTTTCCTCTTCTTTTTGATCCGTTTGAATAATTTGCAGATTCTTCTTCTCCTTGATTATCCTCTCCTTCATTTATTACTTTTATAATTTCATTATATAATTTTGGAATGTTTACATTTAAATCTAGTAAAATCTTAGCCGCTATACAATCTCCTTCTCTTAATATTCCTATTAGAAGATGTTCTGTTCCTATAAAATTATATCCTAGTTTTCTTGCTTCTATAAATGCTGATTCTACAACTCTTTTTGTTCTTGGTGTAAAGTCAACTATATTTTCAATTGGCTCATCTCTGCCAATTAATTCTTCAATTTTGTTTAGAATATCATCTGCTGTTACATTTTGGTTTTCTAATACTTTTGATGCTATTCCATTGCCTTCTTTAGCTAGTCCATATAATATGTGCTCTGTTCCTATGTAGCTGTGTCCTAACTCTAAGGCTATATCGTTTGCAATTTCTATTGCTTTGTTTGCTCTATTTGTAAATTTGTATGTCATTTTAAATACACTTCCTTTCTTCAACCAATGGTGACGTTCTTTTTTTGGTTGATTTAATTTTACCAAAATTTTAAAATCTCCAAATAGAACCTTCCCTAAATGGTCATTATTTTCTTTATTACATCTGCTCTTTTTATATTTCTCTCCAATGGTTCATATTGTTCACCCAAATATTTCTGCATATTTGCAGGTTTAGTATATAGAATTAACTGTAGAACTTTGCTATCATTTAACTCTGGTAATATTCCTAAATCTGTACCCATCTTAACATTTGAAATCAACTTTTGAGCTTCTTCCAAAGATATCTTTCTACAATTATTTAACAATCCATAACTTCTGTATATTGTATCTTCTAACTCAATTGTATCTTTTGCTAGGAACTTTCTTGTTTTTCTTTCTTGCTCAATTAATTTTTCTGTAACCACTTTGATATTTTCAACTATTTCTTGTTCTGTAACACCTAATGTTCTCTTATTAGAAATTTGGAAAACATCTCCAAGTTCTTTGCTATTTTCTCCATATGCACCAACAATATTTACACCAAAATTGTTTATTGTATAAAATACTTTATTAATATTTTTAGTTATTGTAAGTGCTGGTAAATGCACCATTACAGACGCTTTTAAGCCTGTACCACAATTTGTTGGCAAACTTGTTAAATATCCATATTTTTTACTTGTTGCATATCCCAAAACTTCTTCAATTTTTTGGTCTAGTTCTATTGCATAATTTAATGTATTTTCTAATTCTAAACCACTGCTGAATACTTGAATTTTTAGATGGTCTTCGTCATTTATCATTATACAGATATTCTCTTCATCATTTATTAATATTGCACCATTTTCGTTATGCATTGCATACTCTGGACTTATTAAGTTTTTTTCTACTAAACTCATTTTTGTGATATCGTCCATATCTTTTAGTTCCAAATATTTTAGTCCATATCCTATTGTGTATACGTTTTCTTTTATTTTGTCTTTTAGTTTTTCTATATCTTTTTTGTCTTTTAAATTAAATTTAAATTCTGGTAGATTTCTTGCAAATCTTATTCTTGTACTTGTTACTACATCTGATTCTTTTCCACTTTGTAAATACCAATTCATTTTTATAACTTCCTTTCAATTTTTTAAAAGAAAATGCCTTTATTTTGACATTTTCTTAATTTCGTCTCTTATTTTAGCTGCATCTTCGTATCTTTCCTCTTTTATTGCTATTTTTAAATCTTCTTGTAATTTTTCCAATTTATTCTCTGTTTTGTTTTCTTCTTTTTCTACTTTTTTATCTTCTTTGAATTTCATTTTATTATCTGATATTTTTCCTAATCTACCATTATGTCTGTTAGCACCTTGCAATTTTTTTAATATTGGATCCATTCTATCCTCAAAAACATCATAACAATTTGCACATCCATATCTACCTGTATTTATTATGTCATCAAATGTTGAACCACAACTATCACAAGTTAATTGTTTTACTTCATTTAAAAATGGCATAAATTCAGGTGTACTGAAGTCTTCTAAGAAACTTCCGAAAAAACTTGGTATATCTAATGATGGCATACTAAAATCCATTTTAGAAGATATGCCTAATTTTTGGCTACATTCTTCGCATAAATGCATCTCCTTTTTTACTCCATTGATATTTTCTGAATATCTAACATTTGCTTCTCTTTTTCCACAATTTTCACATAACATATTAATCACTCCTTCTAATATTTTATTCTATATTTAATAACATATTTTTAAATATTCTAGCACGCACCTCATCTTTAATGTCTTTATCTAATTTTAAGACATTATCACTTGTTGCTACTTTTAAAAGTTTAGCTTCTTGTTTTGTTATTATATTGTATGTTAAAAAGTCACTTAATAAAATGTCTATGTCATTTACTGTAATTGTTTTTCCTATATTATTTATAATATGCATTATATAATCTGATTTGGTATTACTTATTTTTTTTATTTTGATGTTTCCTCCACCACCTCTTTTACTCTCCACATAGTATCCTTGTGATGGCTTGAATCTTGTTGATATTACATAATTTATTTGTGATGGTACACAATTAAAATGTTGTGCTAATTCATTTCTTTGAATTTCTATAAAATCGTTTTCATCTTCTTCAAATAAATCCTTTATAAAATCTTCTATTACATCTGACATTCTCATTTTATCAGCCTCCTCTTAATTTTTTTGTCTTTTTGTGCGATTTTTATATTTTATTTTGTCTTTGACTTTCTTTGACCTACAATATATATTATATTCATTTTCAAAAATAAATCAATTTCTTTTTTTGACCTTTTTTGACTTTCTTTGACCTTTATATTGAAATTATCTTTATTTTTCTCACTTTATCTTTTTTTATCTTTATTTTTTGTTATATTTTCTAATTCTTCTACTTTTTCTTTTTGTTTTGGTAATGATACCCACGCAAAATACGACGAAACAAATTCTCCATATTTTGTTGAATCTTCTCCTACCTCTTCAGAACTATCTCTTATTTGCATTCCTAAATCTTTATCAATCATGAAAACACATACCTTTCGCTTCATCTAGATAGAACAACTATCCTTAACTTAAGTATGTGTTTTATTTATTTTTATATACAATTTTTAATAAATTTTTAAAATTTGACCTGGGTATATTAAATTTGGATTTCTTATTCCATTAATCCTTGTAATTCTTATTGGGCATGTTCTATATCTTCTTGCAATTCCCCATAACGTATCCCCTCTTTGTACTGTATAATAAACATTTCCAGTATTTGTACTTTTATAATTTCCATATAATATTAATCGTTGACCTGGATATATTAAATTTGGATTTTTTATATTATTCCAATTTGCTATATTTTGCACTGATACGCCATACCTTCTTGATATACCTGATAAAGTATCACCTCTTTTTATTGTATAATAAGTTTTGTTAATAGAATTTGTTTCACTTCCTGGAATATTAGAATTTGTTATTATTCTTAAAACTTGACCTGGATATATAAGATTTACATTCTGTATTCCATTTATTTGTGCTATTTCCTGTACAGTAGTTCCATATCTAGAAGCAATTGCACTTAGTGTGTCACCTCTTACTACAGTATAATATACTGTTTCAGTATTATTGCCATTTGTTTTTTCAGTATTTGGTATTTGTGAATTATCATCTAAAAAAATTTCTCCAGTAAATAAATCTCTATCTACATTTCCATTTATTCCTGAAACATTACCGCTGTCTGTATATTGAATACCTGTAAATGTATTCCAATTTGAATTAACATTTTCTAAATTTCTATAATCACCATAATAAGCAATCCATAGTTCTCCTTGACTTGCAATTTCACTATTAAATGTGTTTTCGACATTATACAAATCACTATAAATAATTACTTGTTTTTTTGTCAATTCCTTTACTTTTTGTATAAAAGCCATTGCTATTTGATTTACTTGCTCTTTATCAATACCATTAAATTGTTCATAATCCATAGCCAATTTACAATCTGGTTGTTTCCCTGATATGACTGATGAAAAAAAAGTTGCCTGCTGTTTCGCTTCTTCTACTGTAGTTGCTGTTAAAAAATGATAAAAACCTACTTTTAGATTGTTTGCCTTTGCATTCTCATAGTTTATTTCAAAATATGGATCTTTTATATTATTTCCTTGACTCGATTTAATATAAACAACTTCTATACCCGAGTTCTTTACTTGATTATAATTTATGTACCCTTGCCAGTCACTCACATCTATTCCTTCATACCTTAAATTACTTTGTGGTGTTAATGCATATATTGAATTTATAAATGTAAAAATAAACACTAAAAATATTCCTGTAACTTTTAATAATCGTTTCTTCATACAAAATATCCTCCTTAAATACTTTGTATATTTTATTCTTTAGAAAATATTTAGTGATTTTATAAAATTTTATTTTAAAATAATTATAGCATGTATTTTAGTACTATCTTCATTAAATATCGTTACAATATGTTCATTATTAACAAATGTATATTTACATTTAATAATATCCCCGAATTTTATTTCTTTCTTATATTGTATCCTAAAATTATCAAATGGCCTCTTTTCATAAACATCTTGTGGTAAAGTTTCATATGCTAAATCTAAATAATATAAATTATGCATGTGTCCATTTAAATCAATATCTCTTCTAGCAACTTTATATGTAATTTCATTACAAAAATTATCTGGTACACTTATTTTATCTAATTCACCAATATTAAATACACTTTTATTTTCAAGTTCATATTCTTTTATAACTTCATCATTTATTCTCGCAATTCTTCCTGTATTAATATCTACTAAAACCCATTTTGATGTTCCTATAACACATAAATCATCATTTTCATTATATATTTCAAAATCTCTATATGTATGCGTTTTTTTTACCTCACCATTTATTGTTCTTGCCCAAGTATTTACTTTAAGATTTTGTCCATATATAGGTCTCTTTAAAACTTGTACTTTCCAATCTAACAAAACCCAAGAAACACCTTTTTCTTGTATGTTGTTAGGTCCATATCCTGCTAAGTCAGAATGATGTGTCCCAATGTTCTCTAGTATTTCTAGTATTCCTATATTCTTTATATAATTTCTTTTTCCAAAATCTTTTAATTGTATTTTAAAATTTTCTTTAAATATCATTTTTCAACTTCCTTTTCTTAACAATAGGTATTAAGAACGTCCCCAATGGTTGAACATGGCATCTCCCTTAATATATTTTTTTTAATATCCTGGTTTTTTCAATAGTTTAAACATATTCTTTTTATATTCTTCAACACCTGGTTGATTAAATGGATTTACTCCTAAAATCAATCCTGAAACTGCACATGCTTTTTCAAAGAAATATATTAACTCTCCAATATTTTCTTCATCTAATTTTTCTATATTAATTACTATATTAGGAACATCTCCTGAAACATGTGCTTTTATTGTCCCTTCCATAGCTTTTTTATTTACATAGTCTAATGATTTTCCTGCTAAATAATTTAATCCATCTAAATTATCTTCATCTTTATTTATTGTAATGTCAGACATAGGACTATCTATTGAAATAACCGTTTCAAATAGATTTCTCCTTCCTTCTTGTATATATTGTCCCATTGAATGTAAATCTGTTGTAAAATCAACTCCTGCAGGAAAGATTCCCATCTGTTCTTTTCCTTCACTTTCACCATATAGTTGTTTCCACCATTCTGTAAAATAGTGCATTTTAGGTTCATAGTTTACCAATATTTCAATATTTTTGTATAATTTATAAAGTATATTCCTTACAACTGCATATTGATAACATTCGTTATATTTCAAATTTGGATCATTATATCTTTCTTGTGCACTTTTTGCTCCTTGCATTAATTTATCTATATTTACACCAGCTGTTGCTATTGGTAACAATCCAACTGCTGTTAATACTGAATATCTTCCACCTATATTATCCGGAATAACAAATTGTTCATATCCTTCGTTATCAGCTAAAGATTTTAATGCACCTCTCTCTTTGTCTGTTGTTACATATATTCTACTCCTAGCTTCATCTATTCCATATTTATTTTCTAATATTTCTCTAAATATTCTAAACGCTATTGCTGGTTCTGTAGTTGTTCCAGATTTTGATATTACATTTACTGAAAAATCTTTATCCTCTATGTATTCAATTAATTCATTAATATAATTTGGACTTAAATTATTCCCTACATATAATATTTGTGGATATTTTCTTTGTTTTTCAGTAAGCATATTATTAAAAGTACTCGTTAAGCTTTCAATAACAGCTCTTGCCCCTAAGTATGACCCTCCTATTCCAATAACTATTAATATATCTGATTCCTTTTTTATTTTCTTTGCAGCTTTCTTTATTCTTGTAAATTCTTTTTTGTCATAATTTGTTGGCAATTCTAACCATCCAACAAAATCCTTCTCATCATTTGCCCTCTTATGAAGCTCTTTATGTATGTTTTCTACCTGTTCTTTATACTCCATTATAGATTTTGGGGTAATTCCCACATTCTTAAAATTCAATTTAACGTTAGACATATATATACTCCTCGTATAATATATTTACAATCAATTTTATAAAGTAAAATTA
>CAYQBQ010000029.1:0-10566 GCA_964415805.1 uncultured Clostridium sp. | reverse complement strand
ATAAAGCACACATACACAGCATATTTGATAAAAGATTAAAAGAAATTGATAATGAGTATTTAGCAAGCTATATAAATATGAGAAAATATCCTGCTATCCTATTTGTTATGTCTAAAATAATGGAAATGAATAATCAAGAACAAAATCAAATTGCTTTATATTTATTTAATGGAATTAATTAAAAAATAATAAAATATGTTATGTTCGCTTGTAATTTGCGAGCAAATATAGTATTATAGTTGTATCCTTTTCAAAGGAAATCTTTGAGAAAGGAGGTGTCATAGATGTCTAGTTTTGACTTAATATTTTTTCTTATTGTTTTACTTTTGGGTAAAGACAATGGAAAAAATGACGATGACCGTGATTAAGAGCTGAAACTTAATCGAGAGTGAGTAGTTAGTGGCTACTCCTCTTTTTTTGAGTGTAAAAAAGAAAGATACGAGTTAGTGGCTCGTATCTTTCAATGTCATTTATGTCTTATTTGACTTAATTTTGACCTTTAGCTTAAGCTATATATAGTATACTACTTTTTTTAGTATATGTCAAATATTTCAGAAATATTCTTCAAAAATGTAATTAAAATAAAGAATATTCTAGTTTATATAAAACATAGTTTTTATTTTATTTATAAACTTTTTCAAAAATGATTCTTTATACTCTACCATAGCAACATTATCATTAATTACTTCATTTGATATAGTATCTTGTACTATGTGTTGTGCATGATTGTTCTTTTTAAATATATTATCAGGATTATACTTTTTTCTTAATTCATTTTGATATACATTTCTTTCGATTTTTTCTTTTTGTAATATTATTTCTTTTTTTTCTGGAGTAGCCCAAAAATCTCTATATAGAACTGCTAAAATTGATTTTGTTTCAACCAACATATCTTGCTCATTTATTTTCTTTTCTGTATTAACACAATATTTGTAATCTTTATTTCTATTTTGCTCAAATAAATTTAAAAGTTCCACTGGCAATTTCTTTATATAGTTAATTGGCATATAACATAATATTTCATAAACTTCTGTATAGGCATCATAATAAACGTTTTCCATTACTTTTCTTCCCCCTTAAATTTATTTATTGAATCTCTCATAAAGCGAATTCCTTTTGAAATTATATTGGTTGCTTTATCTTTATTTTCTATATGAGTTTCAATACTTTCTAAACTTGTGTCCAGTGAACTTTCTTCAAATGTCAGATTCTGTATTTGACTTCCAATGCTTTGAATTATTATTTTGGGTACAGAACCATGTGAAATATTTTGAGGCATAGGTAATAAATGTCCATTTAAATTTTCTGGCAACACCCCAACAGGAGTATAAAATTGACCATATTCTTGTTGTCCTAACCCAGCAGCGCAGAATACAAATTTTTCTGGATTATTTGAGTGTTGCTCAAATATTGTTCTTTCTAAAGTAGTATCAAAATAATAAGAATCCTCTCCCAGTTGAACTAATGTAGCTGCATGCACACCCCCGTCTTTTGATTCTAATATTATGACATCTCCATGCATACCAATTTCTGACAATAAATGTTTAAATACTATTGAATCTGTTGTACATACACCTCTTTTGTCTATTAAGCCATTATACAATTCATCTAAATAAGCATTTTCTGGTGTATAATCCGATTTTTCTTGCATTACATCTGATGTATATGTCGAATTTTGGCAGATATATTTATGAATTTTCAATGCATTTTCTAATTGTACCATTTGATCATCTGAATTATTTATATTTAGAAATTTCAATACTGCTTTTGTTTTTGATTGTATTTCAGTTTCTTTGTCTATTGGGCGTGTTTCTTCTACTTCTGAAAAAGAGACATCTATAATTTGTGAGCCTGAATGTTGTTTCCCTACATATGGTTCTAACATTGTTTCTGACATAAAATGTATTTCCCCATTATCGTCAATTGCTTCATACAATGGTTGCCCTGTTGCATCTTTATTTCCTAAAATTTTTGTAATCTGAAGTCTATAGCCTTCAACACAATGTTGAGCATAATCACCAGCTTTAAACTGAGGTTGAAAATCGTTTTCGCTTAGAGCTTTGCCAATAACAACATCTGTATCAACTCCGTCAATTTGTGTAGTTATAACAGTTTCATCAAGTTCTAAGAAACTTTCTTCAACATATTCTCTTTTTCCCTCGTTAGTTTTTATTGTATACATATCTGTATGAGTTGCAGATGCATTAGGGGTAATTTTTATTATTACACCTCTAAAATTTCCCAATTCAGATTTTATCGATTGACCGACTTGAAATTTTGAAGTAGATATTTTTTGGGTATGTTCTATGGTATCAGAATATCTACCAAGATTATTCCTTCCTTTAACAGAAATTTCATTCATATGATTCTCTCCTTTGTATAAACAATTTAAACCTTTATATTAAGTACATTTTAAACAGTATCATAATAAATAGCATGATAACTCATTTAACATCATAATAACATAATTTTAAAAATAATTCATCATATTGTTAAAAATTTGTTGAAAATTTTTATGTTTTATGTTAAAGTAAATACAATAAATCGAATTATATAAGAGAGCTTGGATCAGAGTATGTCATTTTTTCGCATACCTGTTTCGAAATCGCTCCAAAAAAAACTTACAGACTAATTAAAATCTGTAAGTTTTTTATAAATCTATTTTATAGAATCTATAACACAATTATCATTTAACGACTTAATTACAAAAGTAAAATCACTATTTTCTTTTGTTGAATTATCATCTTCAATTGTTGATGTTACTTTAGCAGAGTAGTTAAAATCACTATTTTTTGTAACACTATTTACATTGTAATTTCTGGCTCCTCCACCCATTTGGCCAATAGTAATATATCCATTGTTATTTACTTTAAACCATTCAGCAGAACTCCAATTTTTTTCAAATTCATTTTCTGATACATAATTTAGCATAGCTTTTTTATAATCAGAGAACTTAACAGATGTTGTAATTACTCCGTTATTGAAAGTATTTTTAGATTCATCATAATCTAAATTTTCTTTTTTTGCCAAATAATCTAAAGGTGAACCACTATCTGCATATGATTTTAATTCTAAATAATTAGCCAAAGCTGTTTTTACCTGAACATCAGTAAATGAAATAGTATCGTTTGTATTTGTTCTCACTGAACTATTATTTTCAGTTACAGGCGTTGAATTTATTGTTTCTGATATTGTAGCCATTTTTCCTTGCAAATCACTTACTGTTCCGTTTAAACTATTAACTTGTATCTGTAGTTCTGAAGCTTTCTTTGTTTCTTCTGTTTTTTCATTATAAAATTTGAATAAAAATATACCCATTACAGCTATTACTATTATAGCTAATATTAAAAGTAATGTTGATAAACTAATTTTTATTGGTTCTTTTTTATCCATTTTTTCACCTTCTTTCTTTTGTAAAATATCTTATACAATTGAATTTTATCATTTATATTGTTTTTTTGCAATACAATTTTATTTTTTTACGACACATAAAAACTTAAAATAAAGAATTTTACGCATTTACACTTTCAACTTTACTTTCAACTAATTCGCAAATTAAATTAGCTGATTTTTCAACTCCAAAAGAATCACTATTAATACAAATATCATAATTAGAATGATTATCCCACTCCTTTTCAGTATAATATTTATAATGATTTGCTCTTAACTTATCAATACGCTTAATCTCTTTTTCAGCCTTATCTTTATCCATTCCATAATATGTAGTCGCTCTGTTTATTTTATCTTCCATATCACTATAAACAAAAACATTTATAACATTCTCTCTATCAGCCAAAATAAAATCAGCACATCTACCAACAATAACGCAAGATTCTTTGTCTGCAACCTCTTTTATTAATTCAGATTCTTTGATAAATAATTCATCACTATTATTTAAACCTGAATAATATCCATTATTTAAAGTTGCTAAAATATCTCTTTTTTGTTCATTGTTTTCGATATATTCTTCAGATAAACCCGTCTCCTCAGCTATTTTTGAAATAAATTCGTTATCATATAATTTTATTCCCAATTTATCTGCAACTAATTTTCCAATATATCTTCCTCCTGATGCATATTCTCTTGCTATTGTTATAACTACATGTTTTGAAAGTTTATTTTCTGTGTTTGTTGTGGTTTCTTTGTTTGTTACTTTTACATTCCCTTGTTTTAATTTTCTTACTTCTCTTATTAAGAATATTGTTGCTAATATGAATGCTAATCCATCAGCAAATGGTCCTGCAAATAAAACACCTTGTAATCCTAGTATTTTTCCTAAAACTATCATTGATGGTATTAAGAAAGCAATTTGTCTTGATATTGAAAGTATTGCACTTATTATGCTTTTTCCAATTGCTTGGAAGAATATTCCTGATGGAATTTGAATTCCGTTACAAATACATAGCATTAAATAAGTTCTAAATGCTAAGCATGCAAATTCCATATAATTTGCGTCTCCACTACCAAATATTGATATTAATTTATCTGGTATTGTTTGGAATAATATAAATGCTGTTGTACTAATTATAACACTTGATCCTAAAACAATTTTTAATGTTATTTTTACTCTGTCAAATTTTCTAGCACCATAGTTATATCCAAATATTGGCTGTGCTCCTGCTGCAATTCCTATTATGATACTGTTTAATATTTGGCTTATTTTCATTACAATTCCTAAAACTGTAATTGGTATTTCTGAACCAAATTTTGACTCTGCTCCATATTTTCCTAGTAAATTATTTTCAGCAGCCATTACAAATACTATACTCATTTGATTTATAAAACTGCTTATTCCTAGCATTGTAACTTTTTTTGCTACATTTGCTTTTATTTTTAATGTTTCTTTACTTAATTTTATTGATTTGAATTTTTTAACATATAATGCGTTTAGTATAAATACTAAAATTTGACTTATTATATTTGCTATAGCAGCTCCTTCAACTCCCATTTTAAATACGAATATAAAGATTGGGTCTAAAATTGTGTTTAATACTGCCCCTATTATCATTGTTGTCATTGAATATTTTGGACTTCCATCTGCTCTTATTATTGAATTCAATGTTGTTCCTATCATTGAGAATGGTAATCCTATGGCTATTATTGAACCATATTTTAGTGCATATTCTCTTAATGCATCTGTACATCCAAACAAATTTAATAATTGTGGTAAAAATATTAATGTAATAGCACAGAATAATACAGATACAATTGTAGCAATTGCTAATGCATTTCCTACACCTTTCGCTGCTTCGTCTTTTTTCTTTTCTCCTAGTTTTAGACTTAAATATGCTGATGCTCCATCTCCAAACATTAGCGAAAATGCTAAGCCTATCATTACTAATGGGAACACTACATTTGTTGCTCCATTTCCTAGGTATCCTACTCCCCACCCTATAAAGATTTGGTCTACTATGTTATATAGTGAGTTTACTAATAGGGATATTATGCATGGGATTGAAAATTTTCTTATTAATTTTCCTATTTTTTCTGTTCCTAGCATGTTTTCTTCTTTTTCCAATTTTCTCTCCTTCTTTCTTTTTTTATTTTTGTCTGCAGTTGTTTTTGCTAGTTACCCCGAATTTCGTTAATTTCCATATTTTCTAGTTTTTTCCTGTAGTTGGGCGTAAAAATTCGTAAGTCCTTGTCTGGACTTACGTTTTACCTGCGCGACTTATCTATTATAACATACTTTTTGTTTTTGTGTAAGTGTTTTTTTTATTTTTTTATTTTTCAATTGTATCTTCCAATTCCTCAATTTTTTCCTTTTGATATCTTAGTTCATTTGCTTTATAAAAATCCAAATTTATATTACTATCTATTTCACCTTCATAAAAATCTTTCTCTCTAAACAAATAATCAGTATCAATAATAACCAAATCACCTTTATTCAATGGTTCTTCTTCTTTTAATGTTTCCTTAATATATCCTATTGATTCTTTTTCCACATACAATGGTTCTTTAAAATGTATTATATTATTCTTTTTTAATCTACCTACATTTTCTTTTTTGGCATCTAGCCATATTATACCATCATCTCTTAACTCTTTATAAATTGAATATGCATCTTCATCTGTTATACTGGTATCTCTTTCAACATATTCAGCAATCTCTATGTATAATTCTTTATTTTTTATTTCTCTTCTAAGCAATGGTTGCAAAATTCTTCTATGATATGGAATTTTATTTGTAAGTCTCCTAACACCTAATTTTATAACTTTATTACCTAATTTATAAACATTAGAATAATCTCCTCTTCCTATATATTCTACATCTGATACATCAACCATTTCATTTTGCGCGATTTCTTCAAATATCATAGTTAAAGCTTGCACCGTATTATCATCTAAAATTTCTTCTTTTTTTCCTGTTAATTTTCTAACTATATTAGGGTATGCCTTCTTTAATTCTTCTTCATTGATTAATTTTAGTTTTTGTAATAACCCTAAATCTGTTAAATAAACAATATTACTTAAATCAATTATTGATTTCATATTATTACAAATATAATCATTTTCATTATTTTGTATTAAGTCACCTAGAAATTCATCTGGTGTATAATATGATAATCTTGTTAATTCATACATTTCATAAATAAATGAATATCTCTGCTTAAATTCCATTTTCTTTGTTATATCTAAAATGGTTTTTATTCCAAACTTTCTATAAATTATATCACTATTATAATATACAACGTTTTTCATCGCTGGTATATCTTTTATTTCATTTATAAAAAATATAAAATTATTATTATCACATAAATCAATATATTTTGAAAAGTTTCTTCTTATTTTTAACATTTTCTTTTCATTATTTCTATATATTTTAATGTAATTTATTAAATTTTCAAAATTATCTATTTTTAAAAAAAATCTCATATTTTTCTACTTTTCTCCAATTATATCCTTTATAATTTCCCCTGCAATAATTAAACCAGCAACAGAAGGAACAAAGGAAATACTTCCAGGAACTTGATTACGAATACTACACTTTCTTTTAGTACCAGGAGGACAAATACAATTTGTCTTACAACTGTTTTCAATATTTTCATAAGGACGCATTGGTTCTTCTTTTGAATAAACAACTTTAAGTTTCTTTATTCCTCTATTTCTCAATTCTTTTCTCATAACCTTTGCTAAAGGACATACTGAAGTTTTATAAATATCTGTTACTTCAAATCTTGTTGGGTCAAGTTTATTTCCTGTTCCCATACTTGAAATAATAGGAATATTTAATTTATTAGCCCTTACAACCAACTCAACTTTGGCAGTTACAGTGTCCACACTATCTACTATGTAATCAACTGTATCGTCTAAAATTTCTTTGCTATCTGGCATAAAAAATTCTTGATATACTTCTACATTTGCATTTGGGTTTATTTCTAAAATTCTTTCTTTTGCAACTTCAACTTTTGGCTTTCCAATTGTTTTTCTAGTTGCAATTATTTGTCTATTTAAATTTGTTAAGCAAATTTTGTCATCATCTACTAATATAAAATTGCTAACTCCTGCTCTTACAAGTCCTTCTACTACAAATGAGCCAACTCCTCCAATTCCAAATACTGCGACTTTTGAATTTTGTAGTTTTTCTATTCCTTCTTTTCCTATCAATAATTCTGTTCTTGAAAATTGATTTAACATTTTATTTTTCCTCCTCCAAGAACTATGTCTCCAACATAGAATACAGCAGATTGTCCTGGTGTTATTGCTCTTTGTGGTTCGTCAAATGTCACTTTGATATTTTCTCCGTCTTGCTCAATTTTTGCTTTTGCAACTTTTGATGAATACCTAGTTTTTACATCAACTTCCATTGGTTCTTCTATTTTATCAACTAATAATAAGTTGATATCTGTAACTGTAATTTCTTTTTTGTATAGTTCTTTTTCTTCTCCTACTATTACTTCATTTTTTGCTTTGTTAAATCCTAAAACAAATAATGGTACTTTATATGATATTCCAAGTCCTTTTCTTTGACCTATTGTGTAATTATATAGACCTGTATGTTTTCCTAATATTTCACCTTTTGAATTTACAATGTTTCCTTTTTTAGGTTTTATATCAGAATTAGTTTCAAGGAATTTCTTGTAATTTCCATCTGGTACAAAGCATATATCTTCACTATCTGGTTTATTTGCAACTTTTAAGTCGTTTTCTCTTGCTATTTCACGTATTTGCTCTTTGTCTGTGAAGTCTGCTAATGGGAATAATACATGTTCTATCAATTCTTTTGGTATATTCCATAATACATAACTTTGGTCTTTTTTACCTGCCTGTGATTTTTTTAGTACCCATCTTCCATATTTTTCACTATATTCTGTTTTTGCATAATGTCCTGTTGCTATGTAGTTGCATCCTAGTTCTTTTGCTTTTTCCCACATGATTCCAAATTTCATGTATTTGTTACATTCTATACATGGATTTGGTGTTCTGCAATTTGCGTAACAGTCTATAAAATCATTTATTACATAATCTTTGAATTGTTCTTTGCAGTTATATGTAAAGTGTGGTACTCCTATTGTTTTGCAGACATTTTTTGCGTCTATGTATGTGTTTATGTTGCAACAACTGCTTCCTGCAAATAGTTCTAGTGTTGTTCCAACTACCTCATATCCTTCTTTTTTTAATAGTAGAGCTGATACTGAACTGTCAACTCCTCCACTCATTCCTAATAATACTTTTTTGTTTTCCATTTTTACCTCCAGTTGTCAATAGGGACGCCCCTTTTTGACAACTTTTATTTATTTGTATAATTTTTATTGACATTTTTTTTTATAAGTGTTAATATAATAATATAAAAGATAAGAGCGTAGCCCTTATCTGTGTGTTTGGTGAGATTTGTCTGAGGGACAGATCTCTATTTTTCTTTTAGATGAATAATATCTAAATACATATTTGTTCTTTGAACACATATGTATCAATAATGCAGTTCCTATAAAGAAAGCCATTATTATTAATAAAAATTCTATTAATTTCATAGCCGTCAACCCCTTTCTTACGTAATTTACATTTAACTATATAAGCATAAATGCATAGATTAGCAAGCATATGACATAGACTTACTAGTCTATGCACTTATGCTTGAAAAGGGTGACTTCCAAACTATCGCAATTGTATCATGTCACTTCTCAAAAGTCAATATTTACTATTAAATTTATTTTTAATGACAACAATTTATATTTCCAGTTCCTGTGCTATCATTTTTATTTAGCATATCTTCAATAGTATGCCAAGCCAAAAGAGCACATTTAACTCTTGCCGGCATATTAGATACATTTCTAAAAGCTATTGCATCTTCTAATTTTTTAAGTTCTTCTTCATCAGTTATCTCTCTTTTTATCATTTCTATAAATGTCTTTATAATCTCTTTTGCTTCTTCTACTGTTTTACCTTTTAATGTATCTATCATTATTGATGTTGATGCTTGTGATATTGCACAACCATGTCCTGAAAAGGCCATATCTTCTATTTTGTTTCCATTTAATTTTAATTGTAATGTTATTTCATCTCCACAATTGGGGTTATGACCTACTTCACAGTAGTCTGCATTTTCTAGTTTCTTTTTGTTGTATGAATTCATACTGTGTTCCATTATTAGTTCATTGTATATATCTGTTAACTCGTCCATTGAAATTTACCTTTCTTTTTGAAAATTTATTGACAATTTTATAAATTAGTGTTAATATAATAATATAAAGAGACAAGAGCAAGCTCTTATCTCATTGATTGGTTGTGAGATTTATCTATTGGATAGATCTCTATTTTTCTTTTTTTGGAACAATATTTTAATGCATATCTCTTTTTTGAACAAATATGTACTAGAAACGATAGTCCTAAAAAGAAAGCTAATATTATTAATAAAACCTTTATTAACTCCATAGCTGTTAACCTCCTTCTTTCGAGATTTACATTTAAGTCATTAAAGACATAAATGCATAGATTAGCAAGCATATAACATAGACTTACTAGTCTATGCACTTATGCCTGAAGAAGGTTAACTTCCCAACCAAGAAGATTATAATATATATTTACTTAATAGTCAATATTTATTTTAATTATTTTATATAATTTTTAAACATGTTATAAGCCTTATCAAGAGCCTTAACCAACTTATCTACATCATCTTTTGTATTGTAAATGTAGAAACTTGCTCTACAAGTAGAATCAATGCCCAAGAACCTCATAAGCGGTTGAGCACAATGATTTCCAGAACGCACACATACACCTTCTGAATCTAAAATACTTGCAACATCATGTGGATGCACTCCTTTAATATTAAATGAAATTACACTTGAATGATTTTCTTCATTTGGTGTTGTGTACAATGTTAGATAATCTAGTTTTGATAATTCTTGTCTTGCATATGATATAACTTCATGTTCAATTTCTTGTATTTTATCATATCCTAAATTTTCAATGTAATCAATTGCAGTACCTAAACCAATTACACCTTCAACATTTTGTGTACCAGCCTCAAATTTATTTGGAAGTGGTGCAAATGTTGTTTCTTGTTCATACACATATTCTATCATATCTCCACCCATTAAAAAAGGGCTCATCTCATTTAATAATT
>CAYQBQ010000028.1:1157-10825 GCA_964415805.1 uncultured Clostridium sp. | reverse complement strand
GAACGAGGCGCACACGATAGTATTGACGGAGATAGAGGGAAAGGAGGTGAAGCATGAAGCGTAACAAGTTCACGGTAGGCTATCGGAACAAGCTGGCGAGCCTCGCAATGGAATGTTACAGTGCCGCTGCGGTTGACAGCATGACATCAGCGGAGCGGAGCGCATTACAGCAGAAGATGCGTGACGTGGTGTTCTGGATAGACGAGCGTATCAAGTGGTGAAACGGTGACAGGTTGCCACCAGTTGCAGAGCCATCCCAGTTGGGGTGGCCTTTTTATTTCTGGTAGTCCGAAGATGACCACCTTTTTCGTGAGTACACGAAAATGGATACGAACAGGGTTAAGCGTACACGAAAAGTACACGAACATGGTATAGGTGTACACGAAAAGTTCACGAAAATACACGAAAACGCATTTTAAGAGCCGCTAAGACGTTTTCTTTTGTTTGGTGGTAAGTTGTAAGGCAGATGGCATTAAAAGCCGTCAGAGGTCGTTTTTGTGGCAAATAAGGACAAAAAAAGTTAAAAATATAGACTACAGGTTACAATATATAAAGATTTTCTTTATCTTTGCGCTCACACAGCAGGGGGTTAGTTGTGTGAGAAACAGTCACATTATTAACCACTTAAATAAGAAAGAATTATGATTACTTGTAAATGTCCCGCTAACGCAGCATTGACGACAATCCCTGCAAGCGGTTGCCCCGAGAGCTTCGGGCAGATTCAGAAAGTAGCGTTCCAGCGTATCAGTAAGGACGACGGAACGAAGAACGCATTCACCAGTCAGGCAGCCATCGGAGTTCTGGCAAGCTGGACTACACTGCTGGCAGCGGCAGACTCAACAAAGGTTGTCGTGTCACCTTACATCCAGGCACCGACAACGGAGGCAGGAGCCGCACGCACCTTCGGAGGCGGCAACGAGACGCTGGGAGGTGTTGAGCAGGTCATCGGACGTGAGCCTACATCCTTCACAGGTGTTATCCGCAGCGTGGCACAGGCTGTCATCAAGGCGATGAAGGACTTGCAGTGTGAGGCTGTCAACGATAATCTCGGTGTATTCCTGTTCGACGAGAACGGTAATATCTGTTCCGTCAAGGGCGAGACAGCTGGAACGTATTACCCAATCCCCATCCGTGCGCTGTTCATCGGTGACAAGAGCTTCGGAGGTCTGGAGGAGCCAGACAGCAACGCTATCCAGTGGAGCTTCCTGCCTAACTACAGCGACGATCTTGCAATCGTTGCGCCTACGGATTTCAACCCATTGACCGACCTCAAGCCAGCGGAGTAGTATATGGCTAAGACAACGATGGTACGGCTGACCTGCGCATCGTTGGGAAGCCGTGAGTTTGAGATAAGTCACGCTGAGAGGCTGCTGCGTATGCCAAAGAACGGAGGATGGCGGCTGCCGAAGGATTCAGAATACGAGTACAGGGATGGGAATATCAACAGACGAGCTAAGAAAGGCGGTAAAGGAGCAGCGTAACCGCAGGACGGTCAATCTTGCCATGCTGCACCAGAACAGGCTTCGCTTCCACATTGAGACGGAGGCGAGTACACCTATGCTGATGAGCTATGAGAAGTTCCACCGTAAGGCGGTGGGGCTTCCTGCCGTCGGTGTATGGCAGGCACTGGATGACTTCCTTGCCTTCGTCGAGAACCTCATACCGCATGACAAGTTTAAGATATTCAAGTCGCTGTTCCGTTTCCCTGTCGCAACGAATGACATTCTTGCCGTATGCTTCGACAAGCTGAGCCGTATCTTTGAGGGTCGTGACCCAGTATATGACTACCAGTTCCGTACTACGGAGCAGCGTGACGACTGGGAGTGGTACCGTAAGGAGATGCTGAACGAGCCGCAGGTATGGCAGACAAGGGGCTGGGAGTTCTTCAAGACGGAGATTAACAGCGTCCTTATCGTCGATATGCCGCAGGAGCAGCAAGCAGGAGACCGTTACCCACGTCCGTATTTCTATTGGCTTCCCATCGGCAAGGTGGAGAGCTATGAGACGGACAGGCAGGGGCGCATCGAGTGGATAGCGTTCCGACAGAAGGGTGACCGCCTTGCCGTGATAGACGACGAGCGTTACCGCATCTTCCGCTATAAGGACAGCGTCTTAGGGGAGCTTGAGGTGGAGAACACCCATGACCTCGGATACTGTCCCGCACGTTTCTTCTGGAATGAGAGCGTGAACCTGCAGAACCCTGACGTGAAGGCGAGCCCTGTGACGAAGGAGCTTGGTAAGCTGGACTGGTGGCTGTTCTTCAACACGTCGAAGGACCACCTTGACCTCTACGGCTCTTATCCTGTGTACTACGGCTATGAGCAGAACTGCGACTACCACAACGACAACACAGGCGACTACTGCGACGGTGGCTACCTGTATGATGTCAAGGGTGTGCAGAAACTCGACCTCAACGGACTGCCAGTGCCATGCCCGAAGTGCGGTGAGCATCGCATAACAGGGGCGGGCAGCTTTGTGGAGGTGCCAGTGCCTGTGGAGGGTCAGCCAGACCTCGGAGGTCATCCTGTGGGAATGCTGACGGTAGACCGCAGCAGCCTTGACTATAACGTTGACGAGGTTGACCGCCTGCGGACGGAGATTATAACGTCCATCGTAGGCACTAATGAGGAGATAACGACCCGTGACGCATTGAATGAGCAACAGATCCGTGCCAACTTTGAGAGCCAGTCCACGGTGCTTAACCGTATCAAGAAAGGCTTTGAGGAAGCCCAGCAGTGGGTTGACGAGACGGTATGCCGACTGCGTTACGGCAATCTGTTCCTGTCATGCTCCATCAGCTACGGCACGGAGTTCTACCTGTCTACGGTTGATGACCTGCGTGACCGTTACAAGAAAGCGAAGGAGGCTGGTGCGAGTGAGGCGGAGCTTGACGCACTGCAGCAGAAGATTATCGAGACGGAGTACCGCAACAATCCTACGCTGCGTCAGCGCATGCTCGTCCTTGCTGACCTTGAGCCGTACCGACACATGAGCCGTGACGAGGTGATGCAGCTGCGTGACAAGGGTATCGTGACCGACGAGGAGCTGATGATTAAGCTGAACTTTGTGGACTTTGTCCGCAGGTTTGAGCGTGAGAATATGAACATAATGGAGTTCGGTGAGAACACCGACTATCCGAAGAAAATCCAAGCCATAACGGACAGGCTTACAGAATATGCCCGGGAAAGTTTAACCAAACAACAAAATTAATTATGTT
This sequence comes from uncultured Clostridium sp., assembly GCA_964415805.1. GTDB lineage: Bacteria > Bacillota > Clostridia > TANB77 > CAG-508 > CAG-269. The sequence continues at coordinate 7,608 of CAYQBQ010000028.1, read as the reverse complement.
AGTGAAATTTGGAGAAGGTACAAAGGACGTGCCATTGACAGAGGTCACCGCAGAGAACTACATCGTTCCAGAGGGTGAGGAATCTACCTATCACATCGTGCAGGAGTTGAAGAACTTCGACCGCAGGACAGGCAAGCGTCTGTCACGACCAGTGTTGCAGAAGTATGACGCTAAAGTGTTCCAGACACAGCAGCGCAGATGGCTGCAGTCTATGGGTTATGACATCACAATCCTGCATGACCCCACGGAGTTCAACCGTAAGAAAGCGGAGCAGGCGAAGCAGACAGCCAAGCAGCGCATCGAGGCAGAGCGTAAGCGTAAGCAGGATGAGCGTGAGGCGATGAAAGCGGAGCTGCGTAAGGAGCTCTTAGAGGAGCTGAGAGCGGAATCCAAGCAAAAGAAGGAACAGAAGTCTAACAAGTAAGTCAAGAGGGTTATGATTACACAAGAGATGTTAGCACAGCAGGAAGTCCTCAACGGACTGACTGACGAGCAGAGGGAGGCTATTCTGACTCTCTCCAAGAATGACGAGGAGGCGGTCATCGGCAACCGCTTCCGTGAGGTCTACAACAAACTTGACGAGACCATCGCAAGGGAGACAGGCATCGCACGCAACGGAGACGAGAAGACATACGTCTATCTGGAGCGTGCCGCTAAAGCTGTCAAGGCACAGGCTGACAAGGTCGACGGACTGCAGACTAAGGTCAACGAGCTGACGAACGAGCGTAACCGCTTGCAGAAGGCTATTGACGAGGGTACTGTTGACGAGCAGACCAAGAAGCAGCTGGCGCAGGCGCAGAAAGACCTCGCAGCCATCACGGAGCAGTTCAACACGCTCAAGGCTGACAAGGACAAGATGGCGCAGACCCATGCCAAGGAGATTATGGACGTGCGTATCGAGAACGAGCTGGCACAGGCTTCGGCAGGCATCAAGTTCAAGGCAGAGCTGCCACAGCAGGCTGTCGACACCTTGTTGCAGCAGACCATCCAGCGAGTGAAGGGTATGACACCCGATTACATCGACGACGGCAAGGGCGGCAAGCGTCTTGTATTCAAGGACGCACAGGGTGCTATCATGCGCAACCCGGAGAAGCAGCTTGAGCCGTACACGGCAGGGGAGCTGCTGCAGCGTGAGCTCAAGGCGATGGGTATTCTCGACGAGGGACGCAAAGCCGCAGGCGGTGGCACAGAGCCTCCCGCTGGTGGTGGAGGTGCTGGTGCTGTCGTTGACGTTTCCGCTGCGAGGACGCAGACGGAGGCACAGGAAATTATCGCACAGGCTCTCATGAAGCAGGGCATGACGAACGGCTCTAAGGAGTTCCAGGAAGCCATGACCAAGGCATGGAGGGACAACAACATCGCCAAATTGCCGATTAAGTAAGATTTATAATTAACGGTCAGAGGGTTAGACCATCATGTTTCACAATTCTAAAAATTTTTGATTATGTCATTAGTTGCAACCCGCCTACAGAACTGGCGAATCGAGAATCCCGAGTTGGACAAGAATATGTTCCGACCCTGTGAGTATGGTGCCCTCGACTTCTTCGTGGAGCAGACCGACGCACCCAACTCAATCATCAGCCCGAACCTGCGTGAGCGTGCCTTTGCCTCTATCGGCAACACGGTACAGGTTCCAGTACTGAACTATGACGGTGAAGTCACCGTGAGCAACGTCCGCAGCTGCACTATCGCAGATGACGAGAACACCTCCGCACTGTATGAGGTGGTATGGAAGACCTACAGCGTGGGCTTCACTATGGTACCGACCCTGTACATGAACAATGAGATTAGCTATGAGCACGACTTCAACCGTAAGATGGAGAAGATATGCCGTGCCCTTGCCAACGCTCTTGACACTGACGCTGTCGCTGCCCTTGAGGCTGCCAAGACACAGGTATTCAAAGACCTGTTGCAGTACCAGCAGTCAAGTAATGTTGTGGAAGTTCCCAAGCAGATGGCGACGGAGATTCTGGGCGACATCAACCCAATCATGCGTGCCAACTGCTATCCAGAGATGGTGCATATCATCGGTAACGCTGGTGTTGACAGCCTTATCCGTAAGCTGGCAGAGCACGGAATCTACAATGACGTGAACAAGCGCATGGAGTACGACAACAAGATTATCCACTACACCAACAATGTGTTGAACGGAAGCGGCAAGAACGGAACGTTCTTCGCTGTTGCTGACGGTAACGTGGGTGTCCTGACACGTGTTGACCGTGAGGCTCTGCGTCGTGCTTCGGCTAACTTCCATGAGTGGGATGTGGTACGTCTGCCTTATATCGACCTGCCTGTAGGCTCTCACTACTATACCGCAGTAGGCGACCAGAGTGCGATTGCAGGTGCTGCTTCCGCTGACATGGTATGTAACGTGAAGGAGTACTTCGGATTCAGCGTCGACGTGGCTTATATCGTTGCTTACAACAGCGACCCGACAACCGTAGCTAATCCTATCATCAAGGCAGAGATTGACGCTCCCGCTACGAACCAGCCTTACGGAACAGCCGTGTATGTGACTAACGCAGCCGACTTTCCCAGCGGACAGTAACTCGTTTGGTGACGAGGACTACAATAGTGATTTCGCATGAATTAGTAGTTCTAATTTTGTTGTGGGGGATGGGAGCAGTCAAGCCCCTGTCCCCCTTACAATTTTAAGAGAGACGCAGATGATAAGAATATCACAGATACAAGACGCATTGTTTCCGCTGGTCGGATGGCAGCAGGACTATGACCCAGCGAAGGCTATCGACGACAGCCTGCTTGAGAGCGAAAGCGGTCTGTACTACCAGCAGGCGCATCCGCTGATGACGCTTGACAATATCCGTGCGGTGATGCCTGACACCTTCTGTTACCAGTACCCGGAGTGGGACGCTGCGGTGGAGTACCGTAAGGGGAGCAAGGTGCGTCATGGAGGCGATAAAGTGTGGAAAGCCTTGCATACCACCACAGGCAGTGAGCCTGCTGACGGCAGCGATGTGTGGGAGGCTTACGACATCGTGTCGGACTTCATCACGCAGCAGGTTCGTGGCGGCATTGCGCAGACGGTGCAGACATTCCTGCAGGTCAAGAGCCTGCTGAAAGAGTCCAAGCCGCTGATGGAGCGCAGGACGTTCTTCGACGGTGCTGGTCGTATCATGAACACCGTGGCTAATGCTGGTCGGCTGGTGGGCTTCGAGATTAACCCTGTCCGTGCTATGGGTGTCACGGCTAAGATAGGGCGCATAGGCTTGCAGATGAAGGGTGCGACAGGCACGGTGCGTGTCTATCTGTTCCACTCGTCGCAGGCTGACCCTGTCAAGGTTGCTGACCTTGAGATAACGAAGGGAAACGGCTCGTTCCAGTGGTTCGATGTCAAGGACTGGTATATGCCGTATATCTCGGATGGCAACGACAGCGGTGGGTCGTGGTATCTGGTGTACAACCAGGATGACCTTCCTGCGGGTATGGAGGCTGTCAACGTGACGAAGGACTGGAGCCGTGAGCCGTGCGGCACTTGCAACATAGGAAGCGTGGAGGCATGGAGGGAACTTACGAAGTACCTTGCCGTCAGTCCGTTCCGTGTGCCAGCCCTCAAGACGTTCAATGAGTACCCGGAGCTGTGGGACATAGAGCAGAACATATACACGAACACCATGAACTACGGCATGAACGTGGAGGTGTCCGTAGCCTGTGACCTTACGGACTTCATCATCCGTGAGCGTCAGATGTTCGCCACGGTATTGCAGCGTCAGGTGACGGCAAACATACTGCGTACTATGGCGATGAACCCCGATGTGAGGGTCAACCGTAACCAGTCCAACGTCAGCGCACAGGGCATCCTTTATGAGCTTGACGGAAACACCGAGGGCAGGGAGAACGGCATCGGCTATGAGTTAAGGAAGGCTTATGAGGCTCTTGACCTTGATACAAGGGGCATAGACCGCATCTGCCTGACGTGCAGACCGATAGGACTAAGATACAGGACGGTATGACACTGGAGGGACTGACAGAGAGCGTGAGAGCCTTGCAGGACGGTGGCATGGCGCAGATGGTCGGTGAGGTGCTGCAGCGGCATGAGCAGGACATCATCGAGTACCAGCGCATCCAGCTTCTGGAGGGCAAAGACAGCGACGGACAGGACATAAGACCCTACTATTCCGAGGACGTGAAGCCGCAGGGCTATTTCCACAGCCGTGAGTCCGCAGGCAGGTATGCCGCATGGAAAGAGGGACTGAGCTATCCGTTCTCCGTCAGCCGTAACAGTGACGCACCGAACCTGTATATAAACGGCAAGTTCCATAGCGAGCTGGGTGTGCGCTTCGGAAGCGACGGACTGAGCATCGAGCCGATGACACCCTATGCCGCCAAGATCGTGGCGAAGTACGGACGCAACACCTTCGGGCTGTCATGGGAAAAGTGGAACACTCTGTTCACGGAGCGTAATATCAAGGATGAGATTATAGCAACATTCAAACAAAGAATATATGGCAGTTGACAGAGTACCGATGCGACAGAACCCCAAGCTGTTCGACAGGGTGATACAGGACATACAAAAGGGGCTGGCAGATCGCCTGCCGTGGCTTGACTACTCCTTTGGACGTGCGGAGCGTCTGGTTAAGGAGATTGACGGACGCAGGTACTACACCCCAAATGTCTATACAGGCAGGGGAGACTATGAGCTTGTATTGCCAGACAGCGTCAAGTTCGGCAATTACTCTTTCTTTGTCCATGACGAGCCGCAGGACGTGACACACCCCACGCAGCAGGAGGTGCAGATAAGCACTCCTTTCTCGCTGATAGTGTGGGTGGATATGCGTAAGGTGGGTGACGAGTACCGTGAGCGTAACACCGAGAGCGTGAAGGAGGACATCCTGTTAGCCCTGCAGGATATCCATATACGGAAGGGGTGGATAAGCGTGAGCTGCATCTATGAGCGTGCGGAGAACGTCTTCGCAGGATTCACGCTTGACGAGGTGCAGAACCAGTTCATGATGGCTCCGTATGCGGGCTTCCGTTTCTATGGGCAGATGACAACAACTAATGACTGTATGATATGATGACAACGTTTCTATTCCGTGTGTGTGTTATGGCGAGCCTGTCGGCTTTCACGCTGCTGCTGCTTGTCAAGTGGAAGGTCATAGAGTGGATGCAGGTGCATGGCAATGACTTCCTGTCTAAGATGGCGAACTGCGACTTCTGCCTGTCATGGTGGGTCAATGTGGTGCTGTCTGTAATCCTGTTTGCCGTTACGCTTGACGTGACGGTGCTTGCCGTTCCGTTCGTATCAACCATGCTGACAAGGAAGCTGATATGAGAGAGGTGGAGTTGAAGGGGCACAAGGTTACCCTATACACCAGTATCGAGGAGCTGCCTATGGCACGCTTCCACAGATATAACAAGTATCTGCTCATTGACAGTGCTATCGGTGGCGATATGTCTGCTTTTGACGCACATATTGAGCGTGTGGTGCGGTATATCCGTCAGGACAAGCGTGACGAAGCAGCGACGGAGCTTGACAACCTGCGACAGAACGTCTATATGATACTGGAGCAGACAACACCACGGTATATGTCCTTTGCCTGTCTTGTAAAGGAGGTGGACGGGAAAGTGGTGGATGACCTTTCGGACGAAGGTGTCCGTAAGGTGTTGGAGATGTTCAACGACGTGCCTGTAGGGGAATTGACCGCACAATATGATGCGGTCAAAAAAAAAATAGATGACGAGCTGACGGTGTATTTCCCAAGTATCTTTGACGATGCAGGCACAAAGGAGTTCTACGACTTGTTGAAGGAACGAGCAAAAGCCCTAATTGACGGAATAGCAGGAGTAGAAGATGCAGAGCAGCGTTACAGGGAATTGACAGACCGGCTTATTACTTTCAGCAAGCCAAGGAAGTTCACAGGGAATGAAAGTGCGGAGGTAACCTATGACAAGCAATATGAGGATATGTGCATTATCATTAGCCAGAACCTGCACACAGACCCGAAACGGATGACGGTCATGGAGTATTATAACGCATACCAATATATAGAAAGGCAGAGAAAAGCCGATAAACGGCAAAATAAGCGTCACTAAGGCGATATATTCCCTTTGGTGGGTAAGTTATAAGGAAAGACCGTGAAAACGGCTTAAAATGGATTTTTAACGGAAATAATAAGATGGAGCAACCAATCAGATATCAAGACCTTATCAGTCCAGATGATTCGATAGAGAAACTTATCGGTCAACTGGAGCAGCTGAACCAAGCCTATACGAACATGGCAAACAATGTCAGGCAGCAGGCTCAACAGGTGGCAAGCAGCATCAAGTCGGTGTCTGGTGCTACGGAGCAGGGTCGTAAGGCTATCAAGCAGGGTGACGAGGACGCACAGCGGCTGGCAAAGGCATACAAGCAACTGGACGCAGCACTGTCGGATAACGCAAAGGAGATAGCACGGCTTAATGCTGTCCGTAATGAGGCTAACCGTTACAA